>JBAXDH010000188.1:0-5151 GCA_037141055.1 bacterium
CCCGTACCCACCGATGATGCAAAATCCAACGGAAGGGATATAGGCATAGCGGTCGGCGTACACCGCACCTCCAACCGGGATAAACTGCAGCAGTAAAAAGATGTTGATGACAAAGAAAACGACGCCAAACCAGACCTCTTTCAACTTTTTGAAAAATGTGAAAACCCCGGCAACAATCACGACTGCAGGGATCAATCCAAGCCAGTAGTGGGCTGGCACCGTACGGCGAATAATGTCCGGATAGGGATAAACTGCTGCCAGGTTAACGGGCAAAACAAGCTTGCTCAGGTATTGAAAAAAACCATAGGCGGCAAATCCGGTCCGCTGATACATCGTGTAATCGGTGATGTCGGAGGCGGCCCGCTGCGCCTGGACGGCAACAACTCCAAAGATGACAGCCAGCACAAAGAAGGGGATTTTCTCAAGGATCACCTTTGTGCTCAGCAGTTTGCGTTCCAGGCAATAGTCGATCGCCACCAGTGAGACAGCCAATGAAACGGCCTGGCCCTTAGAAAGCAGAGATAATGCAAACATCACCAGGCTGATCACGAAATAAATCAGCTTGTTTTGCCTGGCATACTGCACATAACTTACCAGTGAAGCAAGGAAGAAAGCGGAATAGAGCACATCCTTCCGTTCCGACATCCATGAAACCGATTCCACGTGTAATGTGTGCAGTCCGAAAAGAAAGGCTGCCACAAGTGCCACATCGGGTTTTCGGAAAAGCAGGAAAACAAATAAAAAAACCAGTACCGTCGAGATGATATGCAGCAGAATATTTACCGTTTTGAACATCCATATGTTGATATTTCCCTGGCGGTCGCGCCCGGCGACAAGGTAATCTGTTGTCAATGAAAGCATTGTCAGCGGATGATAGTTGCCCATATAATACTCCAAGAACATTTTTTTCAGGTTATCACCGTTCAATGTCGTAAAACAAGGGTTTTCGGTGATGTACTTTGCATCATCCCAGTTGGTTAACTGGTTTTTGATAGTGGGGGAATAGGCGAGCGCCGTTACGATACAGATCACCGTAAGCCACAGCAGGATTATCCGGGATGGTGTCTTCGCCGGCTGAGCCGGTTGCTTTTCTTTTTTCGGAAGAGGCTTCTTTTTTGTCAATTGATCCGGCCGGTAGTAAAATGAACAATAAAGGTGTTATTCAGCATTCAATTTTAACCTGTATTATTCACAAATAATACAGGTTAAAAGCGAAGATAAAAAATGAATGCAGGCACAAATGTAACAAATTCCAATTTGCCATATCTTTGCTCCATAAAAAATCGCCCCATGACAAACGTACTGCTCAAAACCAGTTTCACCTTCCCCGGTCAGAAAAGCCTTTACAAGGGAAAAGTTCGTGATGTGTATACTATTAATGATCAATTCCTTGTGATGATTGCGAGCGACCGGATATCGGCGTTCGATGTGGTTTTGCCACGAGGAATCCCATATAAAGGCCAGGTTTTGAACCAGATTGCCTCGAAATTCCTGGATGCCACCTCCGACATCTGCCCGAACTGGAAGATTGCCAGTCCCGATCCGAACGTGACCATCGGCAGGTTCTGCACCATTTATCCTGTCGAGATGATTATCCGCGGTTACCTTACCGGGAGTTCCTGGCGCACCTATCAGACTGGCAGCAGGGAAATCTGCGGCGTGCCGGTTCCGGATGGCATGGTGGAACACCAGCGGTTTCCACATCCGATCATCACGCCAACAACCAAAGCGTCGGCCGGCCATGATGAAGACATCACGGAAGCGGAACTTCTGTCGCGGGGAGTGATCCCTGCCGAAGAGTATGAGCTCATCAAGAAATACACGTATGCACTTTTCAGGCGCGGCACCGAGATGGCCGCACAAAAGGGGCTGATCCTTGTCGATACGAAATATGAATTCGGCAAGGGGCCGGATGGTACGATTTATCTTTGCGACGAGATCCACACTCCCGATTCGTCCCGCTATTTTCACCTTGAAGGTTATGAAGAACGCCAGGCCCGGGGAGAACAGCAGCGGCAGCTGTCGAAGGAGTTTGTGCGCGAATGGCTCATGGCCAACGGGTTCATGGGGAAAGAAGGTCAGCAGGTTCCGCCGATGAGCGACCAGTGGATCACTGAAATATCAGACCGGTATATCGAACTGTATGAAGGAATCACCGGCGAATCGTTTGTAAAGGCCGAAAACACTGAAATCATGCAGAGGATCGAATCTAATGTCAACAATTTCCTGAAAGCGAAAGTCTGAACGTACAGTGAGATAAAAACCTAACCACAAAGGCGCGCAAAGTCCGGCACAAAGGACGCAAAGTCACATTAAAAAACCCGGAGGGAGCTGACCGTTTTAAGGCCAAACCCTCCGGGTTTAATTTAATGGTGAGCTGATGTTACCGTGTAAACACCATCTTGTTCACCTTTTCATAGGTATCCGACACGCCGTCGAAGGTTAACTTATACAGGTAAACTGCCGGCATCATGTGCAATGCACCTGGATCGACTGTTACAGTATGGGAACCTGCAGTTGCCTGCTGATCGACGAGTGTAGCGATAACTTTTCCGTACAGGTCTGTCAGCACCAGTTTTGCATAACCCGATTCGGGCAATGTATAAACAATGGTGGTGGTTTCCGCAAACGGGTTCGGGTAGTTGTGCAGCGTGATCTCCTTTGAATTGTCCGGAGTCTGTACATTCGGCATATTCAGGTCGAAATTGTCGTACGGACTGGCCGACACATCAGCAAATTCACTTCCGGCCCTGATCTCAAACACACGCGAAGGTTCAGTAATCTCTTCCTTCACCCGTATGTTAAGGCTTATCAGGAGGTCACCGGCGTTCACACTCAGAGGCTTTGTATCCGCCCAGGCGATGGAAATTTTCCCATCGGTGATGGTGTATTTCAGCCCTTCATATTCGCTGGTGACGTCAACAACTTCGAAACGATCCCTGTTGTAACCCAGGAAGAGGGTCATGGCACCGAGTTCAGCATCTCTGCTGCTGTGGATATCGTATGTGAATTCCTCCCCAACCGGAACGGTGATCAAACCATCCTCAACCACCGACAAATAGGTGGTCTCCTTGAATCCCAGCGGAACGAACGAGCCGTTCACGTCGCCGGTACAAAGGGCGGAGAGGTTCTGCGTAACAGGGGTGCCGGAGATCGCAAAGGTTGGTTCTTCAACCTTCCAGTCGCCTGCAGGATATGAGCTGATCGATCCGATGGTGCGCAGCTTGACGTAAAGTGCATCCAGACCTGTGATGGTCGTGCTTGCATTCACGTCGGCAGCTGCGAGCGGCAGTCCGGTCAGCGGGTATGATCCGATCACATTCAGCTGAACAACCAATGCATCCGTGGCGTTGTTGCCGCCCCAGGTTCCGTTGTAGCTGGACGTAAGCTTATAGTTGCCATCAGGAACGCCCGAGAAGGTGTAATAACCCGGTTCATTGCTGCTTTGCGTATTCGGTCCCGTGGTCGATACACCGAAGATGGTGCCGTTGGCCAGGTTGTGCAGCGTGACTGCAACACCGTTCAGGCCGGTGTTGTACGAATTTTCGTACCTCACGTAACCGGTGAGGTTCGCTGCGATCTGCATGATGGTCACGGCCATGGTATTTGAACCGGAGCAACCGTTGCTCGATTCATACACAGTCACCGATCCGTTGCATTGAGTGCATGATGAGGTCCAGGTCACGGTTATCTCATGGGTTCCTGCACCTGCGACGACATTGCCACCGGTAACAACCCAGCTGTAAAGATGACCTGTTACATCAGGTGTGGAATAAACAGTGCCTGACTCCCCTACTGAAACCGTTGCAGGTCCTGTGATGACCGGAGAAGGCGGAGTATTGACAGTCACCGTTTTCGTTCCCATAAGCTGGCATCCGATTGCGGTGGTGGACACAACGGATACAGTTCCCTGGCCGCAGCAGTTCCATATCACATCGATGGAGGAAGTATTCGATCCGCCCACGATGGTGCCCCCGGTAACAACCCACTGGTATGTGAATGGTTCGGCGAATGCACCGATGGCTGTTGCATAATAATGCGAAGGCGTTGCCAGTGCACCACAGCAGGCCACATCAGGTCCGTTGACTATGGGAGCCCAGAATGGCTCTGTCACCGTCCAGCTTTCAGCCATGTTGCAATTGTGTGAATCCGTTACGGTAACTGCATACGTCCCGGCTGACAACCCGCTGTTGTTGGCCGTCGTCGTGCCGTTGCTCCACAGGTAGCTGTATGGGGCAACTCCGCCGTAGTAATTCACCTGGATGACGCCGGTGCTGTAGGAAGTACAAATCACATGCGTGATCGCCCCGCTGAATGTCAGCAGCGGCGGTTCGGTCAATGTGGTCGAGCTGGTGTTGGTGCATCCGAAGTGATCTGTTACCGTTACCCAATAGGTTCCGATTGGAAGATCGCTCACCGTCTGGGTAGATGCCGAAGTGCTCCACACATAGGTATAAGGTCCTGTTCCCCCGGATGATGTGGCACTTACAATGCCATCGCTGAAACCATGGCACCTTACGTGTTCCACCACGAATGGCGTTACTTTCGGGTTGCGGTGGATCGTCAGGATCATGAAGTCAGATACGTTCGGACAGGGTGAACAGGCCAGCAGGCTCATAGTCAGAGTCACGGATTCCGCAGTGATGTCATTCGGTCCGGGTGTGTAGACCGGTTTCACCGCGTGAAGATCCGAGAAGGTGCCGTCGCCGGAAGTTGACCAGGTCAGCCCGGTATAGCGGATCGCCGTTGCGTCGCTGAGGGTATAGGTGAATCCTTCGCAGATCATCTGGTCCGATCCTGCATATGGAACCGGAACGCGGCTGATGCAAAGTTTCATCGTATCTGTCACCGCCGTACATGGGTCACTCGCACCAAGGTGCATCACCAGGTAAACGCATCCTGCGGTGAGATCCGCAGCACTCGGCGTATATACAGGGTGCAGGATGGTGGTATTGTCGAAAGTTCCTGTACCCGTTGTCGTCCATGATAAACTGGTGTAGTTCGATGCCGATGACGTGCACAGGCAATAGGTGCTCGTTTCACAGATCGTCGCATCCGGGCCTGCATTGGCAACCGGCTGGTGGTGGATGGTGAGGACCATCGATGAACTCTGGTTCGAACATGGGGCGTTTGCGGTCACACTCAGCGTCA
>JBAXDH010000189.1:0-5147 GCA_037141055.1 bacterium
CTCTTCGCGAGAACGTAGGGAAAAAAGATGCCAAAATGCACCGCAAGGAATTTAAAGTACCTTGTGTCATGTATGGCGGAAAAGAACAGATTCACTTTGTGGCTGATGAAAAGGGGCTGATGAAGATTATGCACACCCCTGTTGCCCACATTTTTGTATTAAGTGTTGGCGGTCAGAAACACAACACAATTGTCCAGGATGTTCAATACCATCCGGTCACCGACCGTATGCTGCATGTGGATTTCATGGAGATCATCCCGGAGAAGCCTGTGACCATTGGCATCCCGATTAGAGTTATCGGCACTGCTCCCGGCGTACTTCGCGGGGGTAAACTGGTGAAAAAAATGCGTAAACTCGTCATCAAGGCACTGGTACAACACCTTCCGGATGAGGTCATCGTATCAATCGACGGACTTGAAATCGGAGATTCGGTAAAGGTTTCCGACATGGTCCTTGAAAACGTAACTTTCCTGGATCCTGCAAGCAGCGTCATCCTTGGAATACGCACGGCACGTGCAGTTGTTGAAGAAACCGGCCCTGGCGCTGAAGGTGCCGCCGCCGGTGCTCCTGCTGCTGCCGCTGCTCCCGCTGCCAAGAAAGCATAAGGATCGCAGATATTTTTCTATTTGCATGGAAGGTGTAGGGTTTGTAGCTTTACACCTTCTTTTTTAGCGGACAGGCGGACAAGTGAACAGGTGAATGGGAGGTTTTTGCATTTTAAACTTGCACTTTGAATTTTGATTTTATGAAATTTCTAATCGTAGGGCTTGGCAATATTGGTGATGAGTATGCCGATACGCGTCACAACATCGGGTTCACGGTGGCGGATGCGCTTGCACTGAATTTCAAATCGACTTTTGAGGTCGGAAGGCTTGCTTCCATTGCACGGATGTCGCTTAAGGGACGAACCCTGGTGGTGATCAAACCGTCGACATTCATGAACCTGAGCGGCAAAGCAGTAAGGTACTGGATGCAAAAAGAAGACATTCCCGTTGAAAACATCCTGGTTATCGTTGACGACCTGGCACTTCCGCTGGGAGCGCTGCGCCTGAAGCCAAAAGGAAGCGACGGAGGACACAACGGGCTTATCAGCATCGCTGAAACAATTGAAACCACCGATTTTGTAAGGCTGCGGATTGGCATCGGCAATGATTTTGCCAAAGGCTTCCAGGTCGATTATGTCCTTGGCCGGTGGAGCGCGGAGGAAACCAAAATTATGATTCCAAGGATAGAAATAACGGTTGATCTCCTTAAGAGTTTTGTACTGCGGGGAACGGAGAGGACGATGAATGATTTTAATAAGAGGTGAGCGGGCGGACAAGTGGACAAGCGGACAGGCGGACAAGCGGACAGGGGGACGGATCAGATCCAGCCTTGAAGTTTGTAGTATGCCATGGCAAGCCACTCCCGCAGAACGAGGAATTCATAATCCAGGTACATCCAGAAACGGTAACGGATTGTTATATTCTGCCCGATATCAGGCACCCAGGAGCGGGAACCCAGCTTTTTCGCGCTGAAGCTCAGGTCGGCCTCAATGGTCTTCTCAAAGGCGGGGATTCCATCAACTTTTATAAAACCAATTTTATTAAACGTAAGCACGGCACGGTACAGGTGTTCGGGGGAGGTGACGATGAGGAGAGACCGTTGACCGGAGCCTGGGGAAAGTTCATCCTTGTTTAAAGATCCCGTTATGATCCCGGAATTGCTCTTTGCATTTTGCTCCTCGCATTTTGAATTTTGAATTATCTTCCACACTCGCAACGCTTCGTCCCGTGTGTTGGTGCCGGAATCTTCGAGAAATATACGATCGGCACATATTCCGCGAAGTTCAAGTTCTTTCTTCATCTGGTTAACCGAACTCATGGGGTCCTTCACATCACCGGGGAGTGCTATAATGACCTTCGAACGGGAAAAGTGATTGGCGGCCTTTGCAGCATACCAGCACCGCATGAGTCCGGATTCACTGGGCATTCCGCCTCCTCCCATTACGACAATGTAATCGGGAGGCCGATGAATGCCCGCCTTTTTCACCCCCAGGCCATACCAGATCCAAAAGGGGGCCGAGGTCAGGGCCAGGATGAACATCGTGGTGGCGATAATTCCGGCAACCATCACGACCCTTTTCAGCGCAGACATGAACAGTTTCAGGATATTTTTACCTTTCTGATTTGCCATCCGGGAATATATACGGCGATACCGGTGTTTTTCGGTTTACCTTGAATTTAAAATTGCGCACACACCAACTCCCTTATCCACCCATCCACCGTCCACCGTCCACCTGTCCGCCCGTCCACCTGTCCGCCCGTCAGCTTGTCCGCCTGTCCGCCCGTCCGCCTATCCTCTCCTAGACCATCTTCTCCCTCACCACCGCCGAAACCTGTCCGGCCGGAATCCGTTCCTGCAGCATTGTGTCGCGGTCGCGGATTGTGACGGTATTGTCTTCGAGGGTTTGATGATCGATGGTGATGCAATAGGGCGTTCCGAGAGCATCCATCCGGCGGTAACGACGGCCGATGGTATCTTTCTCCTCATAATAGCACCTGAAGTCATTTTTGGCCGCATCCATGATCTCGCGGGCCTTCTCAGGCAAACCGTCTTTTTTTGTCAGCGGCAATACGGCAAGTTTTATCGGGGCAAGTTTTGCAGGGATACCAAGGACGACACGTTCGCTGCCATCGTCAAGCTTTTCTTCGCGATAAGCATGGCTTAAGATCGCCAGGAATGTACGGTCGAGCCCGATGGAAGTTTCCACGACGTAGGGCACATAGCTTTCATTTGCCTCTGTGTCGAAATACTGGATCTTCCTGCCTGAATGCGTTTGATGGGCGGTCAGGTCAAAATCGGTGCGGCTGTGAATCCCTTCCAGCTCCTTAAACCCGATGGGGAATTCAAATTCGATGTCGGCAGCTGCATTGGCATAATGAGCGAGCTTTTCGTGGTTGTGAAACCTGTATTTCGAGGCGGGAAGTCCGAGGGAGAGATGCCATTTCATCCGCTCCTCCTTCCAGAATTCATACCATGCGAGTTCTTCGCCAGGCTTGACAAAGTATTGCATTTCCATCTGCTCGAACTCACGCATGCGGAAGAGGAACTGCCGCGCCACGATTTCGTTGCGGAAAGCCTTCCCGATCTGGGCAATGCCAAACGGGATCTTCATGCGGGCCGATTTCTGCACATTCAGGAAGTTGACAAAAATTCCCTGGGCAGTTTCCGGCCGCAGGTAAACCACGGAGGTGTCATCATTCACCGAGCCCATCTGGGTGGAGAACATGAGGTTGAACTGGCGGACATCCGTCCAGTTTTTGGTTCCGCTTACGGGGCAAACAATACCGGCCTCCTCGATGAGCAGTTTGATGTCGGCAAGGTCATCCTTTCCCAGGGAGGCGTAAAAACGTGTCTTTACGGCATCGATCTTATCCTGGTATTCCTTCACCCGGGGGTTGGTTTCCCTGTACATCTTTTCATCAAAGGATTCGCCGAACCGCCCGCGGGCCTTTTCGACTTCTTTGGCTATTTTGTCCTCGATTTTTTGAAGATGATCTTCCACCAGCACATCAGCGCGATACCGTTTTTTTGAATCGCGGTTGTCGATCATCGGGTCGCTGAAGGCATCCACATGTCCCGAGGCTTTCCAAACGGTGGGATGCATGAAGATGGCGCAGTCGAGCCCCACGATGTTTTCATGCAGCTGGGTCATCCACCTCCACCAGTTTTCCTTGATGTTGTTCTTGAGTTCGACGCCAAAAGGGCCATAATCATACACGGCGCTGAGCCCGTCGTAGATTTCACTGGAGGGGAATACAAAGCCGTATTCCTTGGCATGGGATATGATTTTTTTGAAGAGTTCCTCGTTGTTGGCCATTTTTCAGTTGATTTAGGGCCACAAAGGTAGGAAATTTAGAAAACAGGAACCGGGTCAGTTTTTAATGCACCTTAGGGCCAGTGCACTGATCTGAAATTCTTCGTACATTTCAGCAATCTGGGTGCGGAAGGTCAGATTAACGCCAACAGCCTGGGTCGTTGATATGCTTTCTGAAGTCCAGTAGTAAGCCTCGCTGTAAAGATCAATCCACCGGTGTGTCATCGAGTCATAGTAACCGCTTGGATAGGCAGAGAATCCGCTGGAATTTGTTGCCCCGACATTTGGCCTCTGCCACTGAAGGGTGGATTTAAGCTTTCCGCCGGCCTCGTCATTTCCGCCGAGGAACCTGATGAGCGATTTATAATCCTGGCTTGAGGGAACATGCCAGCCATCGGGACAAATCCCCTGTGCTCCGGCTTTCTGCGAATAGGCCATCAGTTCATTCCACTGGTAGAGGCCTCCCCAGAAATCACATTGTGTGAAATCATTTCCGAAACAGTACTTTTCGATGATCCCGTTATCACCCGGTTTTTGCTCCTGGCTCATATCGATCCATTTGCCGACGTTCAGGTTTTCGCGCATCCAGCACTGGCTTCCGATCTTCGTTGTATGATACTCCTGGCCTTCATATTTAATAATCCCGCAGGAAAGACTATCCACGATCAGCAATGTATCGCTGGAAATCGTCACAGTTGAAACTGTTACCTGGCCGTTGGGGGTGTCGCTGCTTTGCGCAAAAACACCTTGATCTGCCTGAATCGAGGATCCGATAATAGCAAAAAAAACAATCAGCCTTTTCATGGTTCATGATTTTGGTTAGACAAATACCAAGTTATGAACTATTCCGGCTGTTAAAACAAATGAACCGTAATTTTTTTTCCGGTGTTGAAATCATAGCGTTCTTTCCCGTGCCTGACTGATATCGTACCTGGGTTTTGTTCCACGGAAACATCCATGTGACGTGATTTGGCGATATTCACGAGCGTTACCGCCTTCTCGATCCCGTCTCCCCGCTTGAAATTAACAACCTCATCCGGCAGTGCAAGGCGGTTTCCATCGTAAATAGATTCATTCGGCCAGGATTGCAACAGTTGAAAAACGGCAGGCAGATCCATTTCACTGAAGTGCGCGACCGATACCGGATTTCGTTCAAAAGCAGCCTTGAAGAACGGGTTCCAGTCGCAGGAATCCATGTACCGGCCGGCATAAAAGGCGAGGTCAACGATGAGGGAAACCCCCTCCCGGCCTCCCCCCGTTTGGGTAACCCCCTCCCGGCCTCCCCCAA
>JBAXDH010000190.1:0-4965 GCA_037141055.1 bacterium
GCCGGTAATTTCACCCGGGCCGGGATCATGGTTCATGCATACCTGATGTACGGCTTCCCGACCCAGACGGCGCAGGAAACCGTCGATTCGCTCGAGGTTGTTCGTCAACTCTTTATGAATGGAGTCGTGCAATCAGGGTTCTGGCACCAGTTTGCCATGACGGCACACAGTCCGGTGGGGATGGATCCGCAGCGATTCGGCATCGAAAAGGAGAACACACCGCCCGGTGCATTCGCCAACAACGACCTGGTTGCGATCGACCGGCAAGGCTGCGACCACGAAACATTCAGCGAAGGGCTTAAAAAGTCGCTGTACAACTACATGCACGGCATCTGCTTCGATTTCCCCCTCCAGGAATGGTTTGATTTCCGCATCCCCCGCGCGACAATCGCAAAGGACTTCATCCGGAATATCATATCATCCGGCCCACTCACCACTCACGACTCACCACTCACTACTCACCATTTTCCACGCACCACGCACCCCTCACCAAATCCTCCCGATCCCAACTCAAAAATTCTCTGGCCCGGAATACTCCCTTCATTCATCTTCTATACCCGGCAAAAAAAGGGGAAGTCAACCCCGGCGGCAAAGATCATCATTCAGACTATACAGCAGGAGGTGACCATCCTGGCTGACGAGCGGACAGGAAAATGGCTGGAGGAGACCTTCCCCCTGCTGGTTATCGGAAATCACGATGTGATGACGTTTCAGCGGCTGGCAGAACTGTACACCACCAGCGTCGGGAAAAACTTCATGATCTTCCGGGATGGATCCGTGATGAAACAGCTGAGAGAGAACGGGCTGGTGATCGTTTGACCCCACCCCGGCCCTCCCCATTTCGGGGAGGGAGAACTCCCATCCCTTTTTGGGGAGGGGTTGGGGGTGGGGCTAGCTTTCCTTCTCTAAAATCTGCATCGCGATCTTTATACCATCGGCGGCGCTGGACACAATGCCACCGGCATAGCCACTTCCTTCGCCCGCAATAAACAGGTTTTCAAAACCGGTGCACAACCCGTTTTTTTCACGCAACACCTGGATGGGCGACGAGGTTTTGCTCTCCAGTCCAAGGAGGATCCCGTTTCCATATCCGCGGAGGCGGCGCTCAAAATCTTTCAGTCCTTCACGCATGGCATGAGTCACCACCTCCGGAAGCATGTTCCACAGCGGTGCGGGTTTTAGTCCAAGCGGGTAGCTGGTTTCGGGAATGGCACGGGGGTCTGTGGCATTGATGAAGCCGTTGATCGTACAAAACGGGGCGCTGTATCCCCCGGAAAACGCATAGTATGATTGTTCCAGCTCTTCGAGCCACCGCAGTGCTTCCAGTGCTGTAACTGATCGCCCTGCCAGCTGGTCGGGATGCACCGCAACCACGCATCCTGCGTTGGCGAATTGCCCGTTGCGGCGGTAGTTGCTCATCCCGTTCACAATGTTGATGTCTGCACGGGTGGCCGCCGGAACCACCACCCCTCCTGGGCACATGCAAAAGGAATAAACGGCATGTTTCCCGTCGGCTTCGGAAGTAAGCCTGTACTCGGCGGCTTTCACACCCTCAAGGCGTGCCATGCCCCATTGTGAGCGGTTGATCTCCTCCTGGCGATGTTCGGCGCGGCAGCCGATGGCGAAATTCTTGGTGCGGAACTGAACGCCCCGGGCGATCAGCATGCGGTAGGTCTCAAAGGCGGAATGGCCTGGAGCAACGATGAAATAATCGCCGGCCAGTTTTTCATTGCCCGTGATGGCTTCATTGACCAGGCCCGGTTCAACCGCCAGGTCGGTGAGCGTTGTTTCGAACCGGATCTCCCCTCCCATCCGGCGGTAGGTGTCGCGCAGGTTTTTTACCACCACCCGGAGGTTGTCGCTGCCCACATGCGGATATGCCATGTAACGGATCTCGGGCGGGGCACCAGCTTCAATATAACCGGAAATAAAAAATTCACGCTCCCTGGAAATATGTTTTGAACGGGAGGTAAGTTTGCCGTCGGAGAAAGTCCCCGCCCCGCCTTCGCCAAACGCATAGTTGGCCAGTGGATCGAACTGCCCTGTTTTTTCAAATTGTGCGATGCCCTGCGCCCGTTTGTCAACATCCGCCCCCCGCTCCAGCAATACCGTATCGAACCCGGCCTTTTGCAATACCAGGGCGGCGAAAAATCCCGCAGGCCCGCTGCCGGTAATCACAACGCGCTTGTTTCTCACCTTGTAAGGAATGTCCAACGGATCAACGACCGGGGCTTCCTTTCCTCCCAGTGATTTGCTGTGAACGCCGATGCGCAGCAGCCAGTGGATGTTGCTCTTTTTACGGGCATCGAGGCTTTTGTTTTCGATCTGCCAGGTAAATTCCGACAAACGGAGGTCCCTGCCGATGCGCTGTTTCAGCTCGTCATCAGAATAACCGGCCGGTACCTTTAGTTCGATGATCGTATATCCCATGAATTTGCTGTTGGCATGTGCAAAGGTGGAGACTATTTCAGTTGTATCAAAGGAGAAAAAGTTAACCGCAAAGGAACACAAAGTACGGGACAGCCGCAGGGGTTAAATACTTTTCCCTCCTTATTCTGCGTTATTCTATCTTTTCATCCTGTTGCATGGGCTTCCGTTTACGATTTCTTCTTTATTTGATTTTCCTGCAGGCGGTTGCAATGGGCCAGGTTGGATCAAATTTCCGGCAGAGTGCGGTGGACCATCTCAGGAAGGGCGAGTACGTAGAAGCGCTGGAATACCTGAATGCGGCCATTCAAAAAGAGTCTTCGGTGCCGGAGCTTTATTTCCTCCGCGGATATGCAAAATACGGCCTCGATGATTTCATGGGCGCCGAACAGGATTATACGCGCTCGATCGACCTGTCGCCATACCTGGCGGATGTTTTTACGAACAGGGCGATTGTGCGCAGCCAGCTGGAGAATTTCAAGGGCGCCATGGAAGATTTTGACAAGGCTGTGGAAATGGACGCGTCAAACGGGGAGGTCTGGTTCCACCGGGCGCGGACAAATCTCCTCCTGAAGAAGAACTACTCCTGTATTGTCGATTGCAACAAAGCCATCCAGCTGCGCTACCAGGGCGAATCCGTATACATCCTGAGGGCAAGTGCCGAACAGGAGATCAAGCGATACAACGAGGCCATCGAAGACCTCGGCATGGCCAGGAAGATAAACCCGGCCAACGGATACGTTTTTACCCAAAGGGGTCTGGTGTGGATAGAACTGAACAAGACCGATTCGGCCATCGCCGATTTCAGCCGGGCCGTTGACCTTGATTCGGTAAATACCTATGCCGTCTTCAACAGGGCCCTCGCGCTGCTGAAAAAACCGGACCAGGCTGCCGCACTGAAAGATCTGAACACAGTGATCAGGATCTCTCCCTATAATTCCTACGCATACTACAATCGCGCCATCGTGCTGATCGGCATGAAAGAGAAGCGCGGGGCCATCCGCGATTTTGACATTGTCAGCAAACTTGATCCGAAAAACATTGTCAGTTACTATTACCGCAGCAGGCTGAAATCGGAACTGGGCGATTACACCAGCGCCCTGGAAGACCTGGATAAAACCATTGCCCTGCTGCCCGATTACACCGATGCATGGTATGACCGGTATGAGATAAAGCTGAAACTTCGCGACACGAAAGGAGCGCAGGCGGATTACCGGCAGGCGCTCGAGCTGACCCGGCGGAATCATCTCAATCCCGACAGCCTGCAGGCCGGGCGAAAAGATTACCTCAAGAGCCTGGTGAAACTGAGCGGTGATTTCGAAGAGATGAACACCATGAACAGCAAACTTCAGAATCAGTCGATCGACATCCAGTTAAAGCCGATGTTCAGAATCCTTTTGTGGAAGGCGGATTTCGGCAAGATCAAATTGTACGACGTCTATAAAAAAGAGCACTATTTCACCAACATCCTCACCCTGACAAACGAATCGGGACTGATCCGCGACTCGCTGCTGCGGTATGAACTTTCACGCCAGACCCGCCTGATCGATTCTGCCGGTTCAAACCCTGATTTCCACTTCCGGAGAGCCATTTCATATTTCCAGCTGCACAATTACGAACTGGCGATGACGGATCTCAATGCCGTGCTTGCCGCCGATTCCGGCTATATTGCCGCCTGGTTCAGCCTTGCCAATGCGCGGTATGAACTGATTCAGGTGATCAATTCGCAGGACGATTTCCAGCAGGAACTCATCATGGGCAAAACGGCACCAAAACCCCAGCAGCCGAATTTATCCGCATCGCTGGAGCACACATACAGTGCTGTTATCCATGAACTGGACAAATCACTGGCGCTGGATCCGGCGTTTTCGTTTGCCTGGTACAACCGCGGCTGTGTGAACAGCCGGATGGGAAATTACCGTGCTTCCATCGACGATTTCTCCCGCGCCATCGCCCTTCGCAATGATTTTGCAGAAGCCTGGTACAACCGCGGGCTGATGAGCATCCTGCTGAGCGAGAACCACCAGGGATGCCTTGACCTGAGCCGTGCCGGCGAACTGGGGATCACGGATGCGTATAAGGTGATGAAGCGGTATTGTTATAAGTGACGAGTGGCAAATGACGAGTGGCAAATGACAAATGACAAGTGATGCGGGATGCGGAGTGGTGAAGGGGAGAAATTTTTGCATTGCATGCATTGTTTGAATTACCTGCATTGTTTACATTGTTTGCATTATTTCGTAAGAATTTCTCTACATTTGCATTGTTCCGGGACGTTAGCTCAGCCGGTTCAGAGCGCATGCTTCACACGCATGAGGTCACTGGTTCGAATCCAGTACGTCCCACCAGGTAATCAGCCACTTACATTAGTTTTTGTAAGTGGTTTCTTCTTTTTTACAACAAAAGTACAAACAAATCATTTTTCTTTTCCTGTTCTCAAGTCCACATTCTCTGCGTTAGCCTCGTTAGTAAATCCCATTTCCAATAAATAAGGCTTCGTGTGGTCGCCCTTCGCGACCCAACATGAAGCCGCGTTGC
>JBAXDH010000191.1:0-4840 GCA_037141055.1 bacterium
AGCTCGAATTCGACAAAGCCCTCGACTGGCTGAAGAAAGGCGCTCAACCTACCGATACCGTTAAAGCCATCCTGGCTTATAAAGGTGTCATGTATAAAAACCACCTTCTGAAAGGTGTTGACAAAGGAGCCATGACTTTGGAACAGGCGGATGCCAAATTCCAGACCTGGCTTGATGAAAAACATCTTAAAATTTCCAGCAAGAAAAACGAACAGGAGCTGAACCTCAAGGACGCCCGCAAAAAGAAACTGGAAAATGAAATCAAGATCAATGAAGCAAAGGCCGATGCCATTGCCAAAAAACTGAACAAAGTACGTTTGGATGAAGCAGCACAGGCTGCGGAAGCCAGGGAAGCTGCAGCCGCAGCCCTTGCCGCCAAAGTAGCTGAAATGGCAGAAGCTGCTGAAGCTGCAAAAGCCGAAGCAGTTGCGGAAGAAGTAGTAGCTGAAGTTGCTGAAGAAGCAGTTGTTGCAGAAGTCGCTGAAACTCCTGCCGCCGAAGCTGAGCCGGAAGCTGCTGCTGAAGAAACACCTGAAGCCACACCTGAAGTATAAGCACTTCAATCCGCCTCCTTATGAATAAGGATGACTTTTATTTCCTGGGGAAAATTCTTAAAACTCATGGCAATAAAGGACAGGTACTCATTCATCTTGATGTGGATGATTCAGAAACCTACCACAATCTGGAATCCGTTTACCTCGATTTACATGGTGAACGGATTCCTTTTTTTATTTCATCCCTGGAATTGAAACACAGCCGCAAGGCAGTTGTAAAGTTTCAGGATTTCGACACGCTTGAGGATGCCGAAAGCCTGCAGGGACTGGAGATGTACCTGCCCATCACCGAACTTCCGTCCCTGAAAGGCAACCAGTTTTATTACCACGAAATTGTCGGATTCCAGGTGGTCGATCTGAACCACGGAGATATTGGCGTGGTCGACACCATCCTTGAATTGCCGCACCAGTCGCTGTTCCAGATCCGCCACGGAGAGAAGGAAATCCTGGTGCCGGTCGTTGACGAAATCATTCAAAAAGTGGACAGGAAGAAAAAGATCCTCACCATCGAAGCGCCGCCGGGACTGATCGAAATTTACCTTTAACCCGTCCATGGCCTTCCATTTTCTCCGGTTTACTGTTGAAGATAAGCAAAGTACCCTCCGGGTTGGAACCGATTCGATGCTGCTTGGTTCGTGGGCAAATCCCGGAACAGCCGGAAGAATCCTTGACATCGGAACAGGTTGTGGCGTTCTCGCCCTGATGATGGCCCAGAAATCGATAGCTGCGATTGACGCCATCGACATCGACATGCCCTCTGTAACCGAGGCAGCAGCGAACTTTTCAGGGAGTCCATGGCCTTCAAGAATTACAGCAATTCACGCCTCCCTGCAGGCATTTTCATGCGATGCAACAGCAGTCTACGATTTTATCATCACCAATCCCCCCTATTTTTCCAACTCGCTGAAGTCGCCCAAAGTACGGGTCAACCATACCCGGCACGATGAAAGCCTGCCGCTTTCAGCTCTGGCCCGGCATGCAAGCCACCTGCTGACGACTGACGGCCGCTTTACGCTCGTTTTGCCTTCGGATGCGGCCAGCCGTTTTCGTAAGATCTGCGCCGGTTACGGATTGCATTTGTCACGCTGCCTCGACATTTATCCCAGGCCGGAGAAGCTCCCGAAAAGAACCCTGATGGAGTTCACAAAGGACAGGATCAGTGATCCCGAGAGTTCTTCCCTGACCATTCTTGATGAACCAGGCAAATTCACTCCAGAATACCTTGCCCTGACAGAGGGTTTTCACAACTTTGAACATGTCTGTAGGGTAAACACCTACAAATAAATCAGCCTTTCCCCTACAAGGAATTTCTGGATTGATTAGCCGTCAACCGGCTGTATAATCTTAGATTGGCATTGACTAAGAAAGCCTTGCAAACGACAATTCCACCAATCATTATAAATTAAATAAACATCAATCTATCCACAAACTATGAAAACTAAACATCTTATTCTCTGCGCGTTATGCCTGATCGTGATCTCATCCGCGTGCAAAAAGAAATCCAGTGATCCCGAACAAACCTATTATTATGCCAATGCGCAGATCAAGGGGGTCAACAACGTATTTAAAACCTCTGCGTCCTTTTCGAAATTTTGCATTTTAACAAGCATCTGCAACACTTTTTACACGGACCCCCTATTAGTGGATAAAAATTGCCTGATGATCGGGCTTCCCGCTACGGTAAAGGCAGGCGTCACTTACACCAGTGATTCTTCCCACACCCAGATGATGTACATCGATAATGCTGGGCGCAAATATTACTCCTCACAGGGTGACAGCCTGAGCATATCCGTCACAAAATGGGAGGGACAAGGCGGGACCGGCGCAGGGACATTTTTCGGGAAATTCATGTATGAGATCGTACCGCCGAACACTCCCGATTCCATATACATTAAAAGCGGTTCGTTCTCTTCGAGGATATGGTTTGTTACCGGCAAATAAACGATAGTTTAGCCGGAACCGGCCGCATGTAACAGCGAAGGTAACCAGGCAGCAGAGCCTGCCTGAGTGTGAACGACTTTTGAGATACGACATCAGGATGTTTCCATCCCCGGAATGAATTCCGGTGGATTTTACATCTCCGATAAAGAATCACAAAATGAAATATAAATTTCCCGGATTACTTGCCACATTTATTTTTGTGTTCCTGGCGGGTGCGCATTCGCAGATCAACAGGCTGGATTATTACGATTTCAGCGCCGGCCGCGGATCACAGGACAACGGCGGTTTCATGACTGCCAACCGCGGAGCAACTCCATGGATTGACAAAGTGACCGGGGATGGAATGAAGTGTTTCATCGATTATTCAAACCCGGATATCGCTTTTACAGCAACCAGCTTCGGAACACTCAGCAGGACCACGAACGGAGGCACAACATGGACAGAGATTGTCCATCCGAACATGGACTCAACGGCTTTTCGCGCCCAGTACTGGCAGAATCCCGTAAATCCGAACATCATTTACGGAGCCTATAAACGCAGGATTTACAAGTCGGCAGACAAGGGCGATAACTGGTTTTTTACAACTTCATATCCGATCACCAATGTCGAAATATCGGCCGTTGCCCAGTCGAAAGTGAGCCCCGGCAATATGATTCTCATCACACGGGACATTCCCGCCAGCGTTTACAGATCAGCGGATGAAGGATTTACCTGGACGGACATCAGTTCTGACCTGCCGAAAGTTCCCGCAGATGATCTGTTTGCGGATCCTGACAGTTCAGGGGTTTTATTCCTCGGAAATGATTTCGGCGTTTACAGAACTGCAAACAACGGAGGAAACTGGGCAAGGCTGGGCAACGGATTTCCGTTTGCCTGCCGACTCCAGGATAACGCTGAAGGTTTTTCACATCACGGGAAGGGAAGTTGATCAGGTAAAGTGAGAAAAAATGGTCTTTTATGTAAACAATAAACAATTACAAATAAAAAACTTATCCTATGAGAAAGACAATGGTTGTTCTCGCAATCTTCCTTCTGCTGCTCATCCAGGCAGCATTTTCACAAGTCAACAGACCGGAATTTTATGACTTCGGGACGTACAAAATTCCTTCGGACACTCCCGTGGTTTCACCATGGGAAAATGTACCCGCCGAAATAAAGAACCGGAATGCGTTCAGAAGGCTGGAGTGGTTTTACAGACCCAGGCTTGATGAGAACGGAATTTTTCCGAAAGCCTTTATTGACAAGCAAAAAGTGGCTGAGATGTTGAAAATGACACTATCCCCGGACGCATCAGGGTACAGTTGGACCAATGTCGGTCCTGTGGGCATTGATTTTTCCAATGACACCATGGTTCGCCAGTGGGGTGTAGTCAGCGGAAGGGTAAGAGGACTTGCCGTACATCCTCAAAATCCTGATATCGTATATGCAGGCGCAGGAGGCGGCGGTATATGGAAGAGCGTCAACGGCGGACAAAGCTGGAGTGATATGAGTAACGGGCTCAACATGCTCACTTTCGGCGCCATTGCGATTGACCCGTTCAATCCGGATATCATCTATGCAGGGACAGGAGAGTATATGTGGAGGGAAACGGAGCGGTTTTATTGCGGCGACGGTTTGTATAAATCAACCAACGGGGGTGAAAGCTGGACAAAACTTGGCGCCGCTATTGGCTCTGTAACCCATATCTCTTCCGTGAAGGTTTCTCCTCACAACCCCAGCCTGATCATGGTTGCCAATACTGAAAACATGCAAGGCGCTACGCCCAATTACGGGATATGGCGAAGCGCTGATGCCGGCCTGACCTGGATGAAGACATTGGATATCAAAGGAGTATACGACCTGGCGTTTCATCCGGCCGATGCCAACCTGGTTTATGCCACGTCAGGTGACCACCAGAGCCAGGGAGGATTTCTCGTATCAACCGATGCAGGAATGACATTTCAACAGAGCAACACCGGCTTGCCGGCAACGGAACTTATTGGCAGGATCCAGTTTGATATATCAAAATCCAATCCTGATTATTTGTACGTATTGATTCATAATACCATACCGGTTTCAGGGGGGATGACTACATGTGCCTACAAATCCATCAACGGTGGTAACACATGGTTCCAGATTTCCGAAGGTATGAATATTGCCGGTGCTGCTGACCAGGGCTGGTATGACCTGTGCATCGCCATTAATCCCCTGGACCCGGATAACGTTTTCATCGGGAATATGGAGTTAAGCAGATCTGTCGATGGCTCTGGGTTTACATTTATCAGGGACCCGAATGCCCCGGGAGGCGGTGGCAGTCCGTATGACTCATATACCCATGTTGACCATCACATCATCCGGTTCGCACC
>JBAXDH010000192.1:0-4821 GCA_037141055.1 bacterium
CGTTGCAATATTCAACGGACAATGCCGCCATGATCGCCATCGCCGGGTATTATAAATTTGTGAAGGAGGACTTCGGGAGCCAGTCGGCTGTACCGTATGCGCGGGCAAAGTGAAAGGGGGGACAGGAGGATGGGCTGGTAAGTTGGTAAGCTGGTAAGTTGGTAAGTTGGTGAATGAACATTCTTGTTTATACTTTCTTTATGTATGCTGATTCAATCTTGATAAGGATTTAACACCTGTTGCTGTTATTTTGCCCGTTGATATACCATACCGGGCAGCAGCATGAACAGAGACCCCATCCCATCATCTTACCATCGTTTGCGCAATTTTTTTATCGGAAAATCACGTGACCTTCATGATGAACAGATTTTCCACCGGCTGACCTTGGTTGCTTTCTTTGCCTGGATCGGACTGGGTTCCGACGGACTTTCCAGCTCGTGTTACGGACCTGACGAAGCATACAGGACCCTGGGCAATTACCACAGCCTGGCCATCTTCGTCGCCATTGGAATTGTACTGACCATCCTCATCATCAGCACGAGCTATTCTCAGATTATCCGCATGTTTCCTTCCGGAGGCGGCGGCTACCGCGTTGCAACAAAGCTCCTATCACCAAAACTGGGCATGATTTCAGGATGTTCACTCCTGATCGATTATGTTCTGACAATTGCGGTATCGGTGGCCAGTGGTACCGATGCCATTTTCAGCCTTATCCCACGTGAATACCAGTTCCTGAAACTGCCCGTCGCCAGTGCAGGCATCATCCTTCTTATTCTTTTAAACCTTCGCGGGATAAAGGAGTCGGTTTATTCCCTGATGCCGGTATTCATTGTTTTCGTGGTCACGCATGCGGCGGCAATTTTGTTTGTATTCATCGGGCATGCAAGGGAAGTTCCGGTGGTATACCATGATGCCCTTGCCAATTACAAAATGGCGCAGCAATCGCTCGGGACGATGGGTGTTCTTGCACTCATCCTCAGGGCGTACAGTATGGGAGCCGGCACATTTACCGGAATAGAGGCTGTAAGCAATTCAATTCCAATCTTAAAAGACCCTAAAGTCAAAACCGGCCTCCTCACCATGCGGTATATGGGAATTTCGCTTGCAGTGACGGTTTTCGGATTGCTTCTTGCATATTCTATTTTTCAGCTTAAACCCGTGGCAGGCAAGACCATGAATGCCGTTTTTCTCGAAGCCCTTACTGCCAGCTGGGGCAGAAACATCGGGTTGATATTTGTATTTATCACACTCCTCTCCGAATCAGCACTGCTCTTCATTGCTGCTCAAACCGGTTTTCTTGATGGTCCGAGGGTCATCGGTTCAATGGCTCAGGACTCATGGTTCCCGAGAAAGTTTACAGTACTCAGTGACAGGCTGGTTACACAAAACGGCATCCTTTTCATGGGAATACTTGCATTGTTAGTCCTTTGGGTTACGGGCGGATCTGTGGTTATGCTTGTCGTTTTATACAGCATCAACGTTTTCATCACGTTCGCACTGTCTCAATCGGGAATGGTCAGGCACTGGTGGCAGGTCAGGAAAGAGGACAGGCACTGGTGGCACCGGTTCCTGATAAACGGCATTGGTCTTATCATCACCGTTTTCATTCTTGGTACGGTTGTATCAACGAAATTCATGGAGGGTGGCTGGGTTACCATTGTCATCACGTCAACACTGATCCTTGCCGTATCATTTATCAGACGACACTACAATTATGCCGATAAACTGGTCAGAAGACTTAATGTCCAGATGTTTCATAAGGTTGATGACATTTTTCAAAAAAAACCTGATTACTCGGTACTTTCAGAAATATATTCGACTGACGACAAAACCGCAGTAATTTGTGTGAGTGGGTACAACGGACTGGGTATCTGCACATTCCTCAAGGTGCACAAAGATTTCAGGGAATATAAGAATATTGTTTTCCTCGGTGTCGGAATTGTGGATTCCGGGAACTTCCTGGGGAACACTGAACTGCAAAACCTGGAGACGAAACTGAAAGGTGAATTGGAGCAGTATTGCGTTCTGGCAAGGCATTTCGGCCATCATGCCGAGATTAAATACTCGATAGGAACAGATGTGGCGGACGAAATCAAAGAGGAGGCAAAAACCATTCAAAAACGATTCCAGGACAGTGTCTTTTTCGTCGGACAGTTCCTGCTTCCAAAAGCCACCGCTTTTCAGAGGCTGTTACACAACCAAACCCAGTTTGCCATTCAGAACAGACTTTCGCACAAGGGAATCATCATGGTAATGGTTCCAATCCGCAGTCACCTGCATGTAGAAATGACCTGATGAAAATAATTCTCCGGACTTTTCAGCGATTCAATCCTTTCTGCAAACCGGTTATTCCTGTGCAGCTTGCGCTCTACCTTCTTGCAGTTGTCTTCACGTTACTGTTTATCCGTGACCGGATTCTGTGTACCTTTATCACC
Source organism: bacterium (assembly GCA_037141055.1). Taxonomy (GTDB): domain Bacteria; phylum Bacteroidota; class Bacteroidia; order Bacteroidales; family FEN-979; genus CAIVAT01. The sequence continues at coordinate 2,436 of JBAXDH010000192.1, forward strand.
GAATACAAAGAATTGACCCTTTCTGCCTGGGGATTCCTGTTGCTGATGAATTTCCTGGAGGCGCTTTTGGAGACCCGGAATGAAACAGATGAAAAAAATTAGCCCGACCTTACGATCAAGTCCCAGGGACTACATCATCGCCTTCATGGTGGTGATCATGGTCGTTGGTGCCTGTTTCCCAGTATCGCCAATTGTCGGCTACCAGGCTGTCGGGCTTATATTCCTGGTGGTGATATCCCTGTTGTCTCTTATCCTGGGCCGCGGAGCGGTATTTTTTGCAGCAATTTTGTCGTCGGCCGTGTGGAATTTTTTTTTCATACCGCCAGTATTCACCCTTCACATTCACCGGGCACATGACGTCATTTCGCTGGTTGCGAACCTGATGGTTGCACTCGTCGGCGCCACACTCATCACCCGGATCAGGAAAAGTCGCATGGACCTGCTTAAAAGCCAGGAAAAGCTTCAGGCCGTCAACTCATTGCTTGAATCACTCAACAATGCCTCTTCCATTAAGGACGTAGTGAGGCGCAGCCAGGACAGTTTTAAACAGAATTGCGGTGCCGGCATCGTCATTTTCCTGAAGGAAAAAGGCAGCAACACTCTGGGGAAAAGAGCTTTCGGAGATCCTGCTCTTTTCGGGGAAGAAACTGTATCAATGGCGATGCGTTTCTTTTCCACCAAAGAATACATACCTGCAGGATTCCATCCACTGGAGGATGCCCGCGGTATCTTTGGCGTTATCGGGATAAGGATTGATCAGCATGAGAACGAAACCGAGGAAACACAGTCGCTCGTGCGCAGTTTCATATCCCAGGTTACTTCCGCCCTTGAACGCGAAATCAGCGTTGACCTTGCCAAAGAAAGGGAGATATCCCAGGAGTCGGACAAGCTTTTTGATACGATACTCAACAGCGTTTCGCATGAGTTGCGCACACCTATTTCGGTCATTTCGGCTGCTGTATCAAATTTGCAGGATCCATTGACATCAGAATTACCCGAAGCCCGGAAGCAGATCACCGGAGAGTTGGAATCTGCCGCAAAAAGACTTAATTTCCTGGTGGAGAACATTCTTGACATGTCGCGCATTGAATCCGGACGGTTGAAGTTAAACATCTGCCAGTGCGATCCGGAGGATCTTGTGGGAATGGCACTGCGGATTTTGGAGCCGGAACTAAGGGAACATCCACCGGAAGTTGTGGTGAAGGGAGAAATCCAGCCCATATCGGGAGACGTAAACCTCCTGGTTCAGGCACTTGTCAATGTGATCCACAATGCAACGATTTATACTCCTTCCGGAACCAGGGTCAAAATAGACATTTCCGGGAATGGACAGGATCGTATTGACATTACCGTAAGTGACAGCGGGCCTGGTGTTCCGGTAGCGACACTCGAAAAACTGTTTGACAAGTTTTACAGGGTTCCCGGATCACGCAGCGGCGGCACCGGTTTGGGCCTTACGATCACCAAGGCTATCACGGAGGTTCACCAGGGAACAATAAAGGCAGAACACCATTCAGGTGGCGGGCTGTCAGTAACACTTGGGTTTCCGACGGACCACCACAGATCCATCACAGATAATGATAATCAAACTGATAACCGGTCGGAATGACCAAATACCATGAATACGAACCGGAACAAGCTTAAGGTAGTCATCATCGATGATGAACCGCAAATCCGCAGACTGTTAAAAATCACCCTGGAGGCCAATGAATTCAAGGTATTTGAGGCTGAAAACAGCCACGAAGGGATGCTGTCGGTTTCAATGAACCAACCTGATGTAGTTCTGCTGGACCTTGGGCTACCCGATCTCGATGGTCTCAGCACTTTGAGGAAGTTGCGCGAATGGTCAACAGTGCCGGTCATCGTTCTTACGGTTCAGGATGAAGAAGGAGTGAAAATCGAAGCGTTGGATCATGGCGCTGATGATTATGTTACAAAACCGTTTAATACAGGAGAACTGCTCGCAAGGATCCGTGTTGCAATCCGTCATTCGCTGAAAACAGGAGAATCGCCGGTCCTGATCAATGGCCCGTTATGGATTGACCTCAATGCGCGGATTGTGAAAGTAAAAGGCGAAGAGGTAAAACTCACGGCCACAGAATACAGCCTGCTGGCGCTTTTTATGCGGAACAGCGGGAAAGTTCTCACACTTACCCATATATGCAGGGAAGTTTGGGGAAATCCTTATGCAGACAACGCCCAGGTACTGCGTGTCCACATAGCCCAGATCAGGAAAAAAATTGAAGTGAATCCATCGATTCCTGTAATGCTGATCACTGAACCGGCTGTGGGATACAGGCTAAGATCATAATAGACAGGAAAAGCCGCTTTTATTTGGTTCCGAGGATTTCAAAACGGTCCTCGTAAGCCGGGGAAATGCTCTTCC
>JBAXDH010000193.1:0-4785 GCA_037141055.1 bacterium
ACAGCGCTTCGCCGGAACCTTAAAATTTGTGCCTCTTTCTGATCTGCTGGTACAAATGCGATCAATCAAAAGATATATTTCCGTATTGTTCCAATGCGTCCAGGTAATTGGCTTTTATGTCACTGATCAGCCTGTCCGGTGAAACGACCTTTACCGCCGGGCCATAAGAAAGAATCTCCATCACCAGGTCGCGGGTAACGAAGAGTTTCAGACTGATCCTGAGTTCCTGGTCATTGTCGGTGATGACTTCCTGTGATTCATGGATGGGATAGCTTTTGATGTATTTGCCCTGTTCATGTTCAAAGGAAAGGATGACCTCCCCGGGGGACATATCGTCGGGGTTGATCACTCCGAAACAGTACCGGAACATCTCGTTGACATCGAGATTTGCCGGGTAATCAAAACGGCCGGGAGTTGGCGCGAAATCGAGGATACGGTCGAGGCCAAAGGTCTTCACTTTCCTGTCGTTGCGGTCCCTGGCGAGCAGGTACCACCTTCCTTTCGACTCTTTCAATGCATACGGGTCAACCTGCCGCTCTTTGGGCTCGTCACTGTCAAACCGCTGATGTTTCAGCAATATGACCATGCGGTTTTTTATGGCATGCAGCAACCCGGAGAAATGATGTGTGCCGTGTGCCCTGCGTTTCTCGAAAAACATGTACCGGGTGATGTCATTCACCATTTTCAGCGAATTGATGGTGTCGATCGATTCAATCATGCGGTTGTTGAGATCACTTTGTGCATCTTCGGCAATGTAATATACCCCCCGGGAGAAATCATACCGGATGTCGATTTTAAACAGTTCCCTGATTTCATTCACATCGCGGATAAACGTGCGGGTGGAAACGGAAAAATGCCGGTCAAGAAACTCCGATTCCGTTTCGAGATACCGGTTGATCTCTTTAAAAGTCGCCCCGCCACCATGGCGGAGCTTTTTGATAATGGTAAGGTACCTGAGAATATAGTCCTGTTTTGCCATGGCAACGAGGGTTCATGTTAACTTCCGACGCAGCGCAAGTTACGGCTTTGGCCTGTAATTTCGTAACGAAAATCTCCGGTGGCATGACTGTCATCCGCTTCATCATCGGATTTGAACCGGGACCAGATACATTCCTTTTCGTCATAATACCAGCCATCATCTTCATGCACGTTGATCTCGTTCCAGTCGATGACCTTGCCCGTGAAAGGATCGTAAATCTCGTAATCCGACCCGGTTTTCTGTCCGAATTCTATGGCCTCCTGGATCTTTGCGAATTCACGCTTTTCCCTTTTTCCGGCCGGCTCCCTGTAAACTGTAAGTAAAATCATAAGGATGGTTTTATTGTTTCACGGATGTAAAATTAAAGTGAGACTACGCCAAAACATGGCGTAGTGTAAAAATATTTTAATGACCTCACCCAGGGGATGAGGTCCATCCGCACCAGTGAAAAAAATGGAAAATCTACCCGGAATATCTTTATTTTTGCCGGAAAATATAACTTTAATGAAGCAAACCCGGCTTTCTTTCATATTATTCACACTGTTTTTGCTGATGTTGCCGGGGTTCCTGCATGCCCAGCCGTGGAATTTCATCAAAGAAAAGGACGGTATCAAAATCTACACCCGCAAGGAGCCGGGTAGTTCGCTGAAATCTTTTAAAGGGGTTACCGACATCAGGGCATCGGCCGAAAAAGTGTTTAACCTGATCGGGAACGTGAAGAACCTTGACTGGTGGGACAAGAACCTTCGGGAGATCAGGGTACTTTATTATGAAAAGGAAAAACGGTCGCAATACTACCTGGTCTACGATTCTCCATGGCCGGTGACCGACCGCGATCTTTGCGTCGATGCCACGATAAGCACCGATCCCGTGACCGGGATGCGCACCATCACTTCAGGGCCCTTGCTGAATGTGGTTCCTGAAAACCCGGACTATGTCAGGATCAAAGAGTACTGGCAAACCTGGGTTCTTACGCCCACCGGCAAGGATATGGTTCACTGCGTGCTGGAAGGTTATGTCGACCCGGCGGGCAGTGTTCCCGACTGGATCTACAACATGGTCATCACCGACACGCCGCTTAAAATCATCCGCGGGATCAAGCAGCGGCTGGAGAATTAGAGAATATTAAATCTTCATTAACAAATCGTTAACTCTGAAATAGTTTCATTGCAGCCTTCGATATTTGCATAAAAATTCAGTTATGCAGATGACAACCTGTCAATTCAACGATTCTTACTTCCCCATTATGGACGGTGTGGGAATGACCGCCCACAACTACGCTTACTGGCTGAATGAGAAGTACGGAAAAAGCATGGTGATTGCTCCGAAAGTCAAGGATTACAAGGACAATGCCAGCTATAAAGTACACCGTTTCAAATCGGTGCTGCTTCCGGGAATGAACCCGTACAGGGTCGGGCTGCCGCTGATCGATGTCAGCTTTAAAAAGAAGATCAAAAAAATAAGGTTTGACCTGCTTCATGCGCATTGTCCGTTCATCAGCGGGCAACTTGCGACAAAACTTGCGTCAAAGCTCGGTGTGCCGCTGGTCGCAACGTTTCACACCAAGTACCGCGATGATTTTAAAAAGGTGATCAACAATGATTTATTCGTTGATTTTTTGCTGAAGATCACCCTTGACTTCTATAATTCAGCCGATATCGTGTGGGTGCCGAACAACGCCACCGGGCGGACACTCCGGGAATATGGCTATACCGGATCTTTTGAAGTGATGCCTAACGGAACAGACATGGTCATCCCCGACAAATCGAAATTGTTGAAGTATAGGAAAAAGGGGCTGGACCTGATCAATGCCGGGCCGGATGAATTTATCATGCTCTTTGTGGGGCAGCACCGCTGGGAAAAAAATGTGAAGCTCATCATTGAGGCCATGCATGGATTGTCGGCTTCCGGAAAATCATTCAGGATGGTTTTTGTGGGGGAGGGATATGCTGCAAAAGAAATGTTGAAACTGGTAACGCAGTATAAAATCCAGGATAAGGTTGTGTTTCTTGGTGTGATCACCGACCGCCGGGCACTCCAGGATATATATGCAGCTTCGGACCTGCTGGTTTTTCCTTCGGTTTACGATAATTCCCCGCTGGTGCTCCAGGAAGCAGCTGCGTTCGATGTGCCATCAGTGGTGGTTAACAGCAGTTCATCGGCAGAAGGAATCATCGACGGGGTGAATGGCTTCCTCATTGAGAATGAAGTCGCATCGTTGGTAAACAAAATCAGTGAACTGATGAAACACCCTTCGGCAATCAAACTGGCCGGTGAAGGAGCGCGAAAATCGCTGCACCACCCCTGGGAACAAATAGTGGATGACGTTTACATGAGGTATTCCGACATTATCCTTCAGCACCGGCCCGCGTTTAACCGGCAGTCTGATGATGATGAAGAATAGTATGGTTAAATAGAACTTGATTGATCACTTTAATACCTATGATTCATCCAACCCCAATTCCGATGAAATAATGGTTCATGGCCGTGTGGCTCATGGTGCACGAAATTTTACTGAAAGATGGTATCGTAGCGCTCCTGCGGAGCGCGATATTGGTAGAAACAATGTTGACGACACGGTTTATCGACCCCGGATGGGGTCGTATACTTGGAGATAATACGACCCCGATGGGGCCGGAAAATCGTATTGGCCCCCACCGTCTACCAACATCTGATCCCTCTGGGATCTAAAATGATTATTTATTATCCAGATAGATCAGTACAATTGTAATTTATCAATGAGTTTCAAAAAAAACCTAACGGAGCTCAAATTCTTTCAGCAGTTCTTCGAACGTTTCCTTATGGGAAGGCGATTCCGCCTGCTTGGATGCCAGGGCATAAGCCGGTGCAAAGAGATCCTCACGGTAATGGTATATGCTCCATTCCCCCTCATGGTATTCAAGCGCTGACAGGTTTTCCACCCAGTCGCCCGAATTGAGGTATGTCACCGAACCTTTGCCACTGGAAATGGTGCGGATCTCAGGTTGATGAATGTGACCGCACGCCACATAGTCATACCCTTTTGAAATGGCAATATCTGCAGCGGTTTCCTCGAATTTGTTGATGTATGATACCGCCCGTTTCACGCTGTGTTTGATCCTCCGGGAAAAGGAAATTTTTTCCCGGCCGATGCTTTTCAGGAGAAAGTTGGCAAAACTGTTCAGGAGGATCAGCAGGTCATACCCGAATGAACCAAACTTTGCCAGCCATTTGCTGTGTTGCATGGTAATGTCAAAAACATCGCCATGGAAGATCCATGTTTTCTTTCCGTCAATGTCGAGCAGCAATTTGTTGACCAGCTTAAAGGAGCCGATGTTGAATTTGACAAATTTCCGCATCAGTTCATCATGATTCCCGGTGATGTATACAATTTTGGTGTTTTTAGCAATCAGGCCCGTCAGGTAACGGATTACCATCAGGTGCGATTTAGGGAAGTAACGCTTGCGGAACTGCCAGATGTCAATTATGTCGCCATTCAGGATAAGTGTTTTGGGTTTGATGCTTCTGAGATAGTGCAGCAATTCGCGGGCATGGCAGCCGAATGCTCCTAGGTGGACATCGGAAATGATGACCAGGTCAACCTGCCGTTTGGGTAATGGATGGGGTTTCATGATTTTCGGGCAAAATTACCCTGATCAGACGCATGGATTGTTAACGGGATATTACGAAATCATTAAGTTAACGTTAAGAAATCGTTAACTTTAAATCTCCGCGGAAAAGATGTTCACTTAATAAGGAATTTTGTGAAAAATTTCAACGCCATGAGAAAAAATCAGCAAAATTCAAAACCCCGGTACAGCCCATCG
>JBAXDH010000194.1:0-4771 GCA_037141055.1 bacterium
CCGGCGAGATCATTGCCTTTGGCGGGCATCTTGATTCCTGGGATATTGGCCAGGGAGCCCATGATGACGGTGCCGGCGTGGTTCAGACCATCGAAGTTCTCCGGATTTTCAAGGCCCTGAACATCCGGCCCAGGCATACCATCCGGGTCGTGGTTTTCATGGACGAAGAATATGACCAGCGGGGCGCCCATGCCTATGCAGCGGAAGCGATCAGGAAATCGGGTGCAGGACAGGAAAAACACATCGCCGCCATCGAGGCCGACCGGGGCGGTTTCACCCCCCAGGGATTTTCCATCGAAGGTACCGATGAACAGGTTAAAAAGATCAGGGAATGGGGACATTTACTGCAGCCTTATGGCATATGGTCCCTTGAAAAAGGCGGCAGCGGGGTTGATATCCGCGACCTGAAGCCGCTCGGGATACCGCTCATTGCCCTCGTCACCGATTCCCAGCGCTACCTTGACTGCCACCATTCGGCCAATGATACCTTTGACAAGGTCAATGTACGCGAACTTGAACTGGGAGCGGCAACGATGGCGGCGCTGGTGGAGATGATAGATATTAGCTGGTAAGCTAGCAAGTTAATAAGCTGGCAAGTTTACAAGTTGTGAAGATTGTAAGCTGATATTCCATTCAGCCGGGAGAATCTGTCATGTTCCACCAGCTTGCCAACTTACCCGCTTACCTGCGTAACTAGCTGTTCACAGCCCTATTTCCCCGGCAACCGGCAACATCGCTTGAATAGCCAGTGTCGCAAATTCGTCGATGGGTATGCCGATTTTCTCGCATTCAAGGATGTTTTCGCGCTTGACAGAGGCGGCAAACATCTTTTCCTTCATCCGTTTAACCACCGATTTCGGTTTGACGACCGCAAGTTTTTTTTCAGGATAAACATAGGTTGTGGCAAAGATCAGACCGGTAATCGTCTCCCCGGCAGCGAGTGCAAACTGGAATTCGGTGATTCGTTCTTTTCCGGAAGAACATTCGTTATGCATCCTGATCGCATCAAGGATATCAGGGGATACGTCATAATCCTTCAACAGTACCTCCGTTTGTGTGCCATGAACCGTGGCCTCGGCATTGGTGATTTCCACATCAAGATCGTGAAGGAGTCCGGCCAGGCTCCATGATTCTTCATCGCGGCCCAGCTTCCGGGCAAGGCCCCGCATCACTGCTTCGGAAGCCAGGCAATGGAAAATCATCTTTTCGTTTTTCACATGCTCATGAAGAAGGTCCAGTGCGGCAGTACGGTCAAGTTTCATATTTCAACGGAATTTAGTATCTTTATCATCCCGATCCGTGGATCGGGGAGACCGCAAAAATAGTCAAATGGGTTTAGACCAGCACCGGCGAGGTGATAGATTTCTCAAAGGAAGACCCTTTTTTTGACAGCACAAACAGGGTCAACGGAGTCTACCTGTTGTTTACTGATGGCAAAATGGGGATGACCGCCACTACCGGAACCGAATTTGAATTTCACGGAATGCTGGGAACACAGGAGGTGGTGAATGAAAAATACCTGATCGGGAATGACAGGTGCCATGTTTCCATGTTATCAGGAAAAAAGGATATCATTGTCCGATAATCCATATCATTCTTTATACAAATTCAGGATGGTGTTTTTTCTATAGCCACATTGTTCGGTTGAATGGAAACCCTCTTTTCTGTCAGAAACTCCACAAGCACACCCTGGCACCATTCACAACAATATCATATCAAATACATCCTAAAATACTTGACATCTTTACTTTAATGTACTATATTGCAACGCCAAATTCAAAAAGGCTATCTGGTTTTTGGTTCCCCGCCCTGCTATATTCCTGCTTAGCAGAGTGGCATAGATACAGCATGGTGGGCGGCCCCATATAAAGCCGATCCTCATCCAGGGAAACATTTGGCAAACAGGGCAATGGCGCTATTTATTAATAATACGGACATGCTAATACTTGGGGATAAAAAGGTGCAGGATTTATTGCCCGGGGAGATTAAGTTCATCGAGACGGTATCTGAAGATTGCCGGTGCTCCTCTGGACAGATCTCCATGTTTTTCTTCATGCTAAGCCACTTTATAGCGGATTCCCTTATGCCCTGCCATTGCGATGAACGTGACCTTTCTGATTACAATGGAGGCCTGCATAAGGAATTGGAAAAATATTGGACCAGTAAAATCAGTGATTTGTTCTCCAAGAAGCAACTTTTACAAAGCAACCTTGATGAAGATCATATCCTGGCAGAAGCTGCTGCAGTGGATGGTGCCCTTGGGATCCAGCTTGCTAAAGATATTCCGGCATTCAAAGATGAAGATTCATGGGATATTTGGACGGAAATTGTGATGCTTTGCAGGGCTTCATTCGGAGTAGCAAGTATCATAGCACCCCCCGCTGTTTACCCGTATAAACCAGGGCAACAGGTTATGGCCCCCTTTAATACACTTTTTATGTCGGACGACAAAGGCAAAGCATTGCTCACAGAGATGTCCCAGGTCATCATGCACGATGCAGTGTTAAATGTTGCCATGATTTGGAAACACATCTGGTCAAGATTTAAATAGTAAAATTAGTTCGCTTACCATGAAAAACTGGATGCACAGCAGCAATATAACCCGTTCACAGGTTTTCTTTTTGTGCTACCTAATGGAATCGGGATTTACCAGTACAATAACAAAAGAAGGCCAGGTATATTACACCCGGTTTATGACAGCATTTGCAATGAATAACCAAAGGCCGTTTGTACATTACCACCTTTATTGGAGTTAGGTGTACCTCAAAATCGACCAATAAATAATTAAGCATTATGAAAGAGAATGACATTTCCAGAATCTATGCAAAATTTGCATATGTGTGTGGTAGTATGGTTCTTCTAAGCGGAATCATTTATATGGCAATTCAATGGATATTCATCAATATTGTCAAAGACACACTATTCATAAGTTTGTCAATTGGTGCGAGCATCTTTATCCTTTATTTTGCAAGAAATGTTATTATTTACATTGTTAACAATGGCCCGTTATTCTATACTTCGACTATATCGTTGACAGATCCTGACAAAAGTAAAACAGAATATGATAAGTTATTGCGTTTATTTACCAATTTTAAATTGTTAATTCCATTCGGCATTTTATGGGGGACCATTGCTGGGTTTATTCCGCTCTATTTTGGATTGTGGTCAGAAAGTTCACCCATAGCAATATCATTTGGAATATTCTTGTTTTGTATTTGTTTTATCACAGGGTTCTTTCTCCTTATTCTTGTTTCATTTTTTAATGTTTCAAAAAATCTTTGGGATTTGATACAGGTTGAATTATGGAAGAGAGATAATATGGCTTCAGAGTTCCTGATAGCATTGAGTAGAAAAACATCTATCGTTGCTGCAATTTATATCTCAATTTGTCTTGTAGCTTGGATTGTAACTCCAGTTGTTCCAGTATCTAAAGAACTAATCATCTATATCATTTTTTCAGTTTCGTTACTGATTAGTAGTATTATTATTCCTATAAGGCCATTTAGCCTAAAATTACAGATAATGAAACACAACGCTCTCGGAGAAATAGATGAAAAAATACAAAAAGAATACATGGAAATAATTGAAAATTTAAAGGTTAACATTAAAAACGTCAACTTCGACCAGATGAATTTACTTATCGAAATGCGAAAGAAAATAGAGGACATTCAAATTTATCCATACCGTATTAAAACAATAACAGCTTCATTATCAATCATCATAATTTCTCTCTTTCCGGTAATAGTTCAGTTTATTTTTGAAAAATTCTTCAAATAACTGCCAATTGAAACATGTCTATTTCATTGTCAATCCAATAGCTGGAGCAGGGAAACCAAAACGGTTGATAGAGTCTATTAATAAATATATCGATAAAAGTCTGTTTACCTATGAAGTAGTAACCTCTGAATTTCCAGGGCATGCAATAGCCCTCGCAAAAAGCGCACAGGATTCTGCTGATATAATTGTTGCGGCGGGGGGTGATGGTACTATAAATGAAGTTTTAAACGGACTAAATGAAAGCAAAAACATTTTGGGCATTTTACCAACTGGGTCTGGAAACGGGTTAGCTAATTTTTTAAAGATTCCAAAAACCACAGCAGGAGCCATCAAGTGCATTAATAACCTAAGCTATTCAAGGATCGACACTATGCTGGTAAATTCTGTGAAATGCATTAATATGGCAGGTGTGGGGTTTGATGCCTATGTTGCAAAATTATTCAGAGAAAGCAAAAATCGAGGTTTTCTAACTTATTCAAGGATAGTACTGTCACAATTCAATAAATTTAGAACGCAATATTATAAATTAACCCTAGACGATAAGGAATACTCATTTCCTGCATTCCTTATCAGTTGTGCGAATTCAACACAGTTTGGTAATAATGCTCACATAGCACCCAAAGCCGTTGCAACTGATGGACTCTTAAACATAACTAAACTTGAAAAAATTCCTGTTTGGATTGCGCCGGTTATGATTGTAAGACTTTTCACTAAAACCATTGATTCTTCAAGATACTTTGAAGGATTCACCGGTAAACATATTAAAATAAGTTCAAATGAAAAATTGTATTCGCATATTGATGGAGAGTTCGTTGATTTTGGTAACGTCCTTAATATAACAATTCAACCCCTTTCTCTCAAAGTTATTTGCGCCGGCGTAAAATAACCGACTTGTTAATCATAGTAATTACTTGAGAAAAACGATGTTAGTATAGGCCTTGTTGCACTAAATCCCGTCCCGGGATAGCCCCGGGAACGGGATAGCACATTTTCC
>JBAXDH010000195.1:0-4755 GCA_037141055.1 bacterium
TAGTTTGTCTTGCATTTGCCTTTCAGCAACATGGCCACTTTGGCAGCCAAACGGCCAAGAACCTGCCCTTCGGCATCGATAAGCACCCAGTCTTTGGTCACTGTGGCCGCATTGGCGCTTATGGTCTTGTAACTTAACGTATTCATGCTTTGTCCTGATTAATTAAATAATGAACCTTTTTCTTCCAAAAAGGGGTGCAAAGATATTCCTAATTTTCATTCCTGCAATGCCCTCCGATGATTAAAATGAATAATTTTTTCATTATCCCTTATTATATGACATTTTTTTGTAATTTTATGGCTTATTTTGAAACAATATCCCCATCCCCCGACCCCTTCCCCAATAAGGGAAGGGGAGTAAGTCCCTCCCTTGTTGGGAGGGATTCAGGGAGGGGACAAAAAAACCGAAGCCATGGAACACCGTCAGAATGAACAGTTGCGCCTTGCCGCCGAATTTGTTCAGAACACGAACAAAAACATCTTCCTCACCGGCAAGGCCGGCACCGGCAAGACCACCTTTTTACACGACCTGAAAAAGATTACCCACAAACGCATCGTGGTAGTTGCTCCCACGGGTGTTGCGGCCATCAACGCCGGAGGGGTCACCATTCATTCATTTTTTCAGTTGAGCTTTGCCCCGTTCATTGCAGGATCGGGCGTTTCAAAGGAACCAGGCTCGCAAACGGAAGGTTTCCAGCGAAAATTCAATCGTGAAAAGATCAAACTGATCAAATGCATCGATTTGCTGGTGATCGACGAAATCAGCATGGTCCGCGCAGATGTGCTTGACGCGATCGACGATGTGCTGCGCAAATACCGCAACCATTACAAACCGTTCGGCGGCGTTCAGCTGCTGATGATCGGCGATCTGCACCAGCTTTCCCCGGTCGTAAAGGAGGCGGAATGGAGGATCCTGCGGGAATATTACGAAAGCGCCTATTTTTTCAACAGCCATGCCCTGAAAAAAACCAACCCGGTGACCATCGAACTGCTGGAAATTTTCAGACAATCCGACGCCGAATTCATTGCCCTGCTCAACAAGGTGAGGGAAAACAGGATCACCCCGGAAACCATCGCCAGCCTCAACAGCCGGTATATCGCCGGTTTCAACCCCGATGACGGCGAAGGATACATCACCCTGACCACGCACAACGCCAACGCCTTTGAAATGAATCACTCCAAATTGCAGGAGATCAAAGGAGATTCGCATGTTTTCCAGGCTACGGTCACGGATGATTTCCCGGAATTCGATTTTCCGACGGAGCAGGAACTGAAACTGAAACCTGCTGCGCAGGTGATGTTTATCAAAAACGATCCCTCCCCGGAAAAACTATATTATAATGGTAAGATCGGAACTATCACCAAAATTACCGATGCAGGGGTGTTTGTCAAATGTACGGCTGACAACTTTGAAATTGCCGTAACCAGCGTAACCTGGGAAAACATAAAATACTCCCTCGATGATGAAACCAGGGAAATCAAAGAAGTGGTTGCGGGAAGTTTCACACAACTGCCGCTGAAACTGGCCTGGGCCATCACCATTCACAAAAGCCAGGGGCTCACGTTCGACAAGGTCATCATCGATGCCAATGCCGCTTTTGCCTTCGGACAGGTTTATGTGGCTCTGAGCCGCTGCAGAACCTTCAACGGCATCGTACTGAGCACTCCTGTTTCCGGATCAGGAATTAAAACAGATTCGCTCGTGCTGAAATATTCACATGAAGCCCAGCAGAACAAACCGGGCCCTGAAATGCTTTTCGACTCAAAATCCTTGTTTCAGAAAGAGTTGTTCCTGGAACTGTTTGATTTTAAGCTTACAAAATATCGGTTCGACGACCTGGTCAAACATGCCCGTGAGAATTCAAAGATTCTGGATCCCGCCTGGATCACTGAACTCATTGGTATCCGGACAACATGCGAAACCGCGCTGTTTCAAATCGCCGACAAGTTCAAACTGCAACTGACAAACCTGCTGCAGCAGCCATTGCTTCCGGAAGAGAACCCGGAAGTGCAGGAGAGGGTCAGACAGGCTGTACCCTATTTTACGGCAACACTCCGGTCCAATTTTTCTGCCTTCCCCGGCAAATTCATCGCCGACCTTGACAACAAAGTGACCAGGAAGCTTTTATCCGAATCGCTCGAAAAATTGCAGAAAGAGGTATTTATCAGGCTGACATGCCTGGAAAACTGTCAGACCGGATTTGAAACCATGGCATACATAAAAACCAGGTCAAATGCCGAAATAGATTTCGTTCCGCAGATAAAACAAAAGGCGGAAGTTCCCCGGGGATATTCAAAAAACATTCCCTATCCTGTTTTATACGATGAGATCAGGCGGTGGAGAAACGACCTGGCCGATGAGAAAAACATTCCTGCCTACATGATCATGCAGCAAAAGTCGATCCTGGAACTGGTACAGAAACTTCCTGTCACAACGGCCGCACTGAAAACGGTCAGCGGCATGGGGAAAGCCCGGATCAGCCAGTTTGGCAAAGATCTCATTTCCATGATCGTAAATTTTTGTGCCGATGAGGGCATTGATCCCGGCACGGCCGAACTTCCCGTGAACGTAAAAAAAAGGAGGGGAAACTGATGTACCGCCGGCTGATTACCGACAAACTTCCGCGTAACCGGCCGTTCTGCCTCCTGGGAGCCAGGGGTGTCGGCAAAACAACGCTGATCCGCGATTTTGCAGGCAGGTTCAGCAACTGGATCCACCTCGACCTGGACACGGCTGCCGACAGGGCGATATTCAACTACGACGTTTCAGCGGATGAGACCATGAAAGCGGTCTGTTTTCTGAAGGGCAGGGAAAATCGTGGAAAGGGAACGCTGATCGTGCTGGATGAGATCGGCATGTGCCCGGGGGCGGCCAGGTGGGTGAGGAAACTGGCGGGCGGACGGGCGGAAGGACAGGGGCCGCTGGTGGTGGCGACTTCATCTGTGATGACAGCGGAACTGGCCGGATTAACCGACCCTGTGAGCGGCATATTTCAGCCATATTATTTGTATCCTTTTTCCTTTGAGGAGTTTTTGCCCCTGATGAATGACCCGGCAGCGCTCGAGGCTTTCCGGGAAGTTCCGGTTCCCTATTATGCCTATGAAAAACTGCTGACGCATTTCCACCTGTATTCGCTCATCGGTGGCATGCCGGAGATCACGGGCGAATACGCAAAAAACCGGCATCTCTCGGGGCTTAAACTCATTTACGAGGAGGTCGAAGATCGGTTCATCCGGGGAATGCAAGAGGTAACCGCCGGCTCAAAAAGCAGGGATCTTGCCGTTGAAGTGCTCCAGAACACCTATCCTTTCGCGGCAACCCGGATCAGTTTCAATCATTTCGGCAACCTGGAGAAAGGCAGCAGGGAAATCTGCCAGGCGTTCAGGGCACTGGAAGATGCCTTCGTCCTCGGGCTGATCCGGCCCGTAACGGAGCATTCGCTTCCGACTGTTCCCGATCCGTCCCGGTTTCCAAGATTGCAGATGCTCGATACCGGCCTGGTCAATTACTTCTCCGGAATACAGAAACCCTTGTTCCGGTCGCATGACATGAACGCGATCTTCGAAGGGCAGATTGCCCGGCAGGTTGTGGGCCAGGAAATCCTTGCCACGGAAATGCCCGGTGAGCGAAACGAAGGAGGCCTGAATTTCTGGATCAGGAATAAAGCCCAATCCAGGGCCGAAGTCGATTTTGTGATACCATATAATAACATGCTCATCCCGGTGGTCGTAAAATCGGGGGAACCAGGCCGGCTGAGGTCCCTGCACCAGTTCATGGATTCGGCGCCTCATGCCTATGCGGTGCGCCTATATGCAGGAAAACTGGCCGTACAGCAAACCCAGACCATCCGGGGCAAAAAATTCTACCTCCTGAACCTCCCCTATTTCCTTGCAGGGAAGATCAGGAACCATTTGAAGGGATTTATCAGGCTGGCGAATGGATAAAAAACAGCGAAATGGGGAAATAGCGAAATAGAGAAATTGCAATATTCAATTGTATACCTTTGCATTGCTTTTCCAATTGATATTCTATTATGTCGATCATTGTTACAAACATCACCAAAATTTACGGCACCCAAAAGGCTTTGGATGCTGTTAGCCTTGAAATTAAACCGGGTGGGATTACCGGATTACTCGGTCCGAACGGCGCCGGGAAAAGCACCCTCATGAAAATACTCACCTGTTTCATCCCGCCTACTTCAGGAGATGCATCCGTTTGCGGAGTCGACGTTTTGGAACAATCCATCGAGGTCAGAAAAAAAGTAGGCTATCTTCCGGAGAACAACCCGCTTTACCTTGATCTTTATGTGAGGGAGTTTCTTGGTTTTATAGCCGGCACGCACAAACTCAAGGGAAATATTGCCGGCCGCGTGGCTGAGATGATTGAGATGACAGGCCTGCAATCAGAACAGCATAAAAAGATAGGTGCCTTGTCAAAAGGCTACCGCCAGCGTGTCGGCCTTGCACAGGCCATGATCCACAACCCGGAAGTGCTGATCCTCGATGAACCCACCTCCGGGCTTGACCCCAACCAATTGCTGGAAATCCGGAATCTCATCACCGGGGTGGGTAAAACAAAAACAGTGGTGATGTCTACCCACATCATGCAGGAAGTGGAGGCCGTGTGCGACAGGGCGATCATCATTCACAAAGGCCGCATTGTGGCCGACGATTCAACCCGCAACCTTCAACATCTCGTCACGGCAAAGGCAGTCGTCAAGGTCGAGTTTAACACCCCGGTGAAGGGGACATTGCT
>JBAXDH010000196.1:0-4755 GCA_037141055.1 bacterium
ATGCAGCCTGGTGGCAACCTGCAACCACAACGGGATAAATTACAAGTACATGTCAGTCCCCGTTGAAAAGGAAGCGGTGAAGCCGAATCAATGGAATAAAATATGCATCGACTATCGTATTCCACCACCGCCCGGCCGGGAAGATATTTTACAGGTTTATTTCTGGTACCGGGGCAGCGGGGAAATGCTCGTGGATGATATTGTTGTTAACATTTATAAGGGTTTAAAAAAGTGACCACCCTGGCATCGAGCTCCGTAGGAGCTCCATCCCGGTAGCCCGTATAAAACAGGCAGGTTTCCGCTCCGTAGGTGCGGAATTATTCAGATTCAATGGGGAAACATCGTAATAATAGAATTCAGCAGTACTTTTTTTACACCCTGTTTTGCCTGTCGCTGGCCTTAACCTGGTTTTTTCACAAGGACTCGGTGAAATTCAACGACCCCAATGAGCTATGGTCCGACCGGGCGGGCTATTACATTTACCTGCCGGCCACCTTTTTTTATCATTTCGATGCACGCAAAATGCCTGCCGACCTTGATGTGCAAACCGGCGGGGGATTTTCCATCGATACCCTTCACAATAAAATTGACACAAAATACACCTATGGAGTGGCTTTACTGGCTTCACCATTCTTTGTTGCCGCCGGAATTGTTTCCCGTGTTGCCGGTTATCACAGCGAATATGGCTTTTCCATGATCTACATGCGGATGATGGCCCTGGCCGCTGTAGTTTACCTGTTGCTTGGCCTGTGGTTCCTGAAAAAATTCCTCGACTGTTACTTTCAACCGCTGATCAGCTATTTTGTCATCACTCTGATCTTCCTTGGCACCAATCTCTTCTATTACTCGCTTATTGACGGGATGATGTCGCATGTCTATTCATTTTTCCTGTTTTCTCTTATTCTTTACATCTTAAAAATATACCGGGAATCGAAATCGATGCGTCTGTTCATCCTGCTCAGCATCATTTTTTCACTGGTTGTATTAATCCGCCCGACGAATATCATCCTTGGATTGCTTTTCTTCGCCTTGGATGCCGCGGGCTTCACAGAAATGCAGTGCCGCCTGAAAAAATTACTGGAACCGGCTCATATCCTGAGTTTTGCGGCCATCCTGTCCATTGTCTTTTTACCGCAGCTTGTTTACTGGAAGTACCTTTCGGGAAACTGGCTGCACTTTTCATACCGTGACGAAGGCTTCACCAACCTGCTGCATCCTGAGGCCGCCGGTGTATTGTTCTCCCCGCTGAACGGATTGCTTGCATACACACCGATGGCCTTAATAATGCTGCTGGGAACCGCCGGGATGATATTCAGGAAGAAAACAAACGGCTGGCCCATTGCTGTGGTTTTCATTTTGGTAACGCTGATATGCGCCTCCTGGAAAATGTGGTACTTCGGCTGCAGTTTTGGCCAGCGTTCATACATCGAATATTATGCGATCCTTGCCGTGCCGATGGGATATTTCATCACCTGGATATTCAACATGCGCCGGTTGATAGCAAGCACCATCCTTTTATTTGTTGTCTTCCTGTTTGTCTGCTTCAACCTCAGGTATACCATTTCTTTCTACCGGTTTGAGCGCTGTTATTATGGTTCCACCTGGGATTGGGATCATTATCTCCGGTCGGTTCAACGGGCAGGGATCATCTCCCCGGTCGGGCAGATCAAATCGTTTGAAAATGATTTTGAAAACCTCGCACTCTCGCCGGTTGTGAGGCCTTCTAAGATATTCACCTGTTCGGGCCTTTACAGCATTTCTTCTGATAAAAATGCAGGTACGACACTTTTATATTCAGCCAGGCTGGATGAATTCGGCTATCCGTACCCCAAGATGATCGAAGTGGAAGCCTGGTTCCTGAAACCCGGGAACCGGATAACAGATGCATCATTGAGTTACACACTGAACCGGGGCAGGGAGATCCTTTTCAGCGATGATCAGCCGCTGGACAGCCTTGTGCAAAAACCGCTGACATGGTCGAAAGTCGGGAAAACCTTCATCATTCCCGATGTGAACGACTCAAGCCTTCAGATCAATGTTTTTATTAAAAATCCGAAACATGTTCTTTTATTTGCAGATGATTTGAAGATTAAATTTCGGTATCACTGGTAATGGTTTAAAATTTAAGTTTGTATTGAAAGATAAAATTTAACCGCAAAGGACACAAAGTCCGGCACAAAGGCACACGAAGGATTTTACAAATAGATAGATCTGCTTTGTGCGCCTTCGTGACCACCTTAGAGGCCTTGGTGGTTAAATATTTTTAAGGCACACAAAGGATATGAAAAGAAGCAGTCAGCAAAAGATTTCCCTGGCAATATTCTGCCTTTTATCACTCGTGATCATCTTCAACCGCCTGCTGCTGCCCCGGTTCAACACCCACGATATCTTTGCCATCATCAGCTGGGATGTGTTCGGTTACTACCTCTATCTTCCTGCCACTTTCATTCATCACGATCTCGGGATTAAAAACTTTGCCTGGGTAAAGGAAATCCTGGATACCTACAACCCCACCATGGGATTTTACCAGGCATACCTCAGCCCGGGCGGCGATTACGTGATGAAATACCCGGTGGGCATGGCCATCATGTACAGTCCGTTTTATTTCATGGGACAGGTCCTGGCGCACATCTTTGGTTATTCCCCGGATGGGTTCACGCTGCCTTACCAGTTGTCCATCGCGCTTGGCGGACTTTTTTACACCGTTGCCGGCATCTGGTTCCTGCGGAAAATCCTGCTGAATTATTTTCCCGACAGCGTTGCAGCCCTCACCATGGTTTTCGTCGTGGCGGGCACAAATTATTTTCAGCTAACGGCCTTCGACGGCGCTATGCCGCATAACTACCTGTTCACTCTTTTTGCGCTGATTGTCTGGGTTACCATCCGCTGGCATGCTTCTCCGAAATGGAACTACGCCCTGGCCATCGGAGTGCTTTGCGGACTGGCAACTCTCATCAGGCCAACAGCCATCATCATCGTCATGGTCCCTGTGTTGTGGGGTGTTTGGAAAGGTTCAGCCTTTCGGGAGAAGATTTCACTGGTTCGGAAAAACCTTGCCATGGTGGTGGCCATGGCGATTGTGATGCTGGCGGTCGTTTCCATCCAGCTGCTTTACTGGAAACTTCATTCCGGGGCATGGATCTATTACAGCTACGAAAAAGGCGAAAAACTCGAATGGATTGCGCCCTACCTATGGAAGGTACTCTTTTCATACAAGAAAGGCTGGCTGGTGTACACCCCGCTGATGGTGTTTGCATTGGTTGGCTTCTGGCCTCTTTTCGCCAGGTACCGTTCCATATTCCTGTCCGTTTTTGTCTTTTTCACCGCACATCTGCTCATCGTTGCCAGCTGGCCCACCTGGTGGTACGGGGGTAGTTTCAGTCAGCGGACCATGATGGAGTCCTATGTTTTGCTTGCTTTACCGCTCGGAGCATTCATTGAATGGATTTCTGCACAGAAAAGCCTGATAAGGCGGCCGCTGATCGCTGGATTATTATTGCTTGTCCTTCTGAACCTCTTTCAAACCTGGCAGTACATGCACCTGGTTCTTGATCCGATGCGGATGACCCGTGCCTATTACTGGTCTGTTTTTGGCAAAACCACCCTGACCGATACCGACCGGTTGTATCTTGAGCCAACCAGCAACAACGAGGAACGGGAATTTCTGCTGAATGAAGGGAATTATACCCCGAAGATCATTGCAAAGTATGACTTTGAAACGCCCGGCCAGGCTGATCCCGGTAATTTATGCAAAGACACCGCCGTCTCCGGCAGTTATTCTTTACAAATGAACCGGAACCTGGAATTTTCCCCCGGCATCAACCTGCCGTACAAGGATCTTTCCAGAAAGGATTTTGCCTGGATCAGAGCAACGGCATGGGTGTATTTTACCTGCAAACCCGAAGAAGCTCTCTGCGGACTGGTAATCACCTGCAACCAGAAAGGTAAGGCTTATAAATACCGGCTGCTGGCAATAGAAAAGCAAAACCTTAAACCGGGCACCTGGACCAAAGTTACCTTTGATTATATGACTCCGTTTTTCGAGGATAAAAACAACACCGTGCAGGTTTATTTCTGGCAGCGGGGCGACAGGGAAATTCTGGTGGATGATTTTGAGATCAGGCTGTTCGAGCCTAATGAATGATCACAAGCCGATTGATCGCTGTCCTGTCGTCGGTTTCAGTTCTTACCAGGTAGAGGCCTGCAGGCCAGGTTGAAACGTCAAGCGTTCGGGTTGCTTGTCCGGCGGGACAATCTGCCTGATAAAATAAATTCCCTGCAGAAGTATATACCGAAAACCGGCCTTGGTCCGGTTTGGCTAAATTCCATTTTATCCCCACTGAAGAAGATGCCGGATTCGGAAAAATTATTGGTGTTACACGTGCGTCAGGATGTGATATGGAAGAGAAGGTACGCTTGTTGATTGCATAATCCTTTACGGTGATGCATCTTGTGCCCGATACATTCACCCTGATCCATCCGTAAACAAGTTCAGGTGACGTGATTCTCACTCCGATGTAATGGTCCCCGATGTCGTTCCATTGCGATACCCAGGGTCCGCTTGCTCCGCCGAATGTGGTTGACCATATATAACAATTTTCACGAATATATTCATTGCCGGAAGATATTGAATCCCCCGAATTAAGGGTGTCGGCAACGGGAACATACCACCAGCCCCACCCTAAATCCCTCCCCAAACATTGACCCCTCCCTAAATCCCTCCCCAAAAAGGGAGGGACTTACTCCCCCTTCCCT
>JBAXDH010000197.1:0-4706 GCA_037141055.1 bacterium
AGTTTCCCTGATCTTAATGTTGTTGCTTCCATGCCTGAACTATTCTTTCGGGCAGGCCGGTGTTTCCGCGCCAATCGTACAGTCGCCAGTTTACTTCGATGTTTCACCGCCATTGCGCGATATGGTAAAACACCTTCCGCCGGTCGCCGAAACTTCCTGGAAGGACGGAATTGTCAGGAACAAGTTTAACATCAAGCCTCGCCCGCAGGGCCAGGTACCTGCCGGATTGACAGATCCGGGCCTTCAAACCGACAACGGAACGACAATTACGGACACTACGATCGTGAATTTTGACGGGAACACCAATACCGAAGGCTATTACCCTCCTGATACTCATGGAGATGTAGGCCCAAATCATTATTTCCAGGTTGTTAACTGCCATTATTCCATTTACAGCAAAACCGGGGCATTGTTGCTCGGACCGCTGGCCAACAGTTCTGTTTTTACCGGATTGCCCAACAATTCAAATGACGGGGATGCTGTCGTATTGTATGATGAACAGGCTGACCGCTGGTTTTTCACTCAATTCTCGCTGCCGAATTATCCCGCAGGGCCTTTTTACCAGATGATCGCTGTTTCTACAACGGGCGATCCGACAGGTACCTGGGCACGTTACCAGTATTCATTTACAAACATGCCGGATTATCCGAAATTCGGGGTTTGGGGTGACGGATATTACATGTCGATGCACATGTTTACAGCAACTGCCGGAAATTATGCCGGTATCGGTGCTGTTGCATTCAACCGTACGCTGATGCTGGCCGGAAGTCCTGCCGCTACCATGATCATGTTCACAAAACCAGCATCAGACGAAGCTTACGGATGGCTGCCATCCGATTGTGACGGACCTTTTCCCACAGGCAACCCTCCCAATTATTTTCTGTACTCTTTTGACGGCGGAACCGACCATCTTGGAATCTATGAATTTCATGTTGACTGGGTAACTACTGCCAATTCATCCTACACCAATTTTCTTTCACTTCCGGTAAACGCTTTTTCAGTAACCATGACCGGTGTTACTCAGCCTGGAACTACTGTAAAACTTGATGTTCTCAATGACCGTATGATGTACCGGCTGCAATATCGATCATTTGCCGGGTATTCTACATTGGTTTGCAATCATACCGTTGATATTTCAGGCACTGTGGCCGGTATTCGCTGGTATGAGCTGAGGAAATCAACGGGTGCATGGTCAATTTTCCAGCAGGGTACGTATTCGCTTGCCGACAACAACAGCCGCTGGATGGGCAGTATCGCCATGGATTCAAGCGGGAACATTGCCATGGGCTATTCTGTTTCCGGGACCAGCCTGTATCCCTCAATCCGATATACAGGGCGAAAAAAGAATGATGCCCTCAACCAGATGACCATCGCCGAAAAAGGAATTTTTAATGGCGGCGGTTCACAAACCGGATCTGCTGCCCGCTGGGGCGATTACAGCGCCATAAGTTGTGATCCTATTGCAAAAGCCACCTATTGGTACACCACAGAGTACCTGGCTACCACATCCGCCACAGGCTGGAGAACAAGGATCGCCTCCTTTAAATTTGCCAATGTGCCGGTTGTGAGCACAAATGCAGCAACAGGCATCACCTGTACCGGGGCTACCCTCAACGGGAGTGTTAACCCGAACGGGTATGCCACAAACTACCATTTCGAGTGGGGAACAACGGTGGCGTATGGAAACAGTACCACTGTCGTATCTGCAGGCGCCGGCAGCACTTCGGTTCCCGTTACTGCACCAATTACGGGACTTACAGGTGGCACAACGTATCATTTCCGGGTTGTCGCCGTGAATGCAGAGGGTACAACAAACGGACTGGACATGACATTTGTGCCGTGCGCTGCCGTTGTCATTACCACTGCCGCATCAGCCATCACCACCACCACAGCCACCTCAGGGGGAAATGTGACCTCCGATGGAGGGGCCGCCGTTACTGTGCGCGGAGTTTGCTGGGGAACTGCGGCCAATCCTACAACTGCAGGAAGCCACACCACCGATGCATCCGGACTGGGAGTCTTTACCAGTTCCCTTACCGGGCTGCTCGCCAATACGACATACCATGTGAGGGCTTACGCAACCAACACCTCAGGAACTTCCTATGGAAGCGATCTGATTTTCATCACGCTCTGCAACATTTCCACCCTGCCTTTCAGCGAGAGTTTTTCTGCCACAACAATCCCTTCCTGCTGGTCACAAGCTGACATCCAGGGAAACGGACAGATCTGGCAGTTCGGCGTAATAACCGGGCAAACGCCGCTTCCCGCCCTCACCGGCAATTATGCGTTTCTGAACAGCCGCGGCTACGGAACCGGGAATTCACAAAATGCCGACCTTATAACGCCTACCATTGACATGACCGGCTACACGAACATTACTTTGCAATTCAACCATTATTTCAGGTCAACAGCAGGAACCTCAGGTACCGTTTCCTACAGCATCAACAATGGCTCGACCTGGACGATAATACAGACCTTCACGGTGACCACTGCGAATCCAGAAGCATTTAACCAGGTAATCGCTGCCCTTGCAGGACAGAGTGCGGTGAAGTTCAAATGGAATTATACAGGTACCTACGGAAGGTACTGGGGAGTGGATGATGTTGCCATAACGGGTACGATCAGTGGACCATTCCTCACGGTAACCCCGCCGAATCAGAATGTAACTGCTGCAGCCGGAACAACTCCGTTCACGGTTTCTGCAAGTACCGCATGGACCGCAGTCAGCAACCAGACCTGGTGTACGGTTACACCGTCAGGCTCAGGCAGCGGCACAATCACAGCGACCTACACGCAGAACACCCTTCCCACATCCCGCGTAGCCAATGTCACGGTGACCATGGTCGGCCTTCCTCCCGTCGTGGTTACTGTTACGCAGGCCGGGGCTATAACACCCACCCTTACTGTAACGCCTCCGAACCAGAACGTGTCGCCCGCTGCAGGGACGACGCCGTTTACCGTCAGTTCCAACTCTGCCTGGTCAGTCACCAGCGACCAGACATGGTGTACAGTAACCCCTTCCGGGACAGGTAACGGAACCATTACCGCCACGTACACACTAAATACGCTGATTACCTCCCGCGTGGCCAATGTCACTGTTACGGTTGTTGGTCTTTCACCGATCGTTGTTACCGTTACGCAGGCCGGGACCGCCCTGTCCATGAGCGTGACGCCTCCGAACCAGTCTGTTTCATCGGCTGCTGGAGCGACAAATTTCACAGTTACCACCAATACGGTCACACCGTGGAGTTGCACCAGCGATCAAACATGGTGTACGGTAACATCCACTGGTACCGGTAACGGGACCATCACCGCCAACTATGCGCAAAACACGCTGCCTTCATCACGTGTAGCCAACATCACGGTTACCGTTGCCGGTGTTTCCCCCGTTGTTGTCACCGTTTCGCAGGCAGGAATGTCGCCGACACTCTCGGTCACGCCTCCCAATCAAACCGTTACATCGCTTCCCGGCAGTACAACATTCACTGTTTCGTCCAACTCATCATGGATTGTCTCAAGCGATCAGACATGGTGCACGGTAACCCCTTCCGGTACCGGAAACGGAACCATCCTGGCGAATTATACCGAGAATACATCGGTTGTTACACGGGTGGCAAACATCACGGTTACCGTATCCGGTCTTCCGCCGGTGGTTGTGATGGTAACCCAGATGGGAGCCGCAGCGACCCTGTCTGTAACTCCTTCAAACCAGAACGTGACGGCTCCTGCCGGAAACACTGCTTTTACAGTGACTTCAAACTCCTCCTGGTCCTCGAGCAGTGACCAGGGCTGGTGCGCAGTAACATCATCCGGGAACGGAAATGGTGTGCTGACAGCAACCTATCAGGAGAATCTTTCAGTTACACAGCGTGTTGCCAATATTACCGTGCTGGTCAATGGACTCGGGCCGGTTGTGGTTACAGTGACCCAGGCCGGGGTTTCCCCCACACTGTTTGTCACTCCATCGAACCGCAACGTCCCTGTTGCCCCTGGAACGACAAATTTCACGGTAGCCTCCAACAGCAACTGGACGAGCAGTTCAAATGTGTCGTGGTGTACCGTAACCCCGTCGGGAACCGGTAACGGGACTATTGATGCCGTTTACCAGGAAAATACAGGGTTGAACCCGCGAACCGCAATTGTCACGGTAACTGTGGGCGGCCTTACTCCTGTAACAACGACTGTTTCCCAGGAAGGTACCGTCGGACTGCCGGAATGGGTTCAAAGCAATATCATGCTCTATCCAAACCCCAACAAGGGTAAGTTTACCATCAGCACCGCCGATCACAACCTTCTGGAAATGGAAATTACAATCATCACCATGGAAGGAAAGATTGTCAGCGTAACAAACTGTTCAGGCAGGGATAGCTATACCTTCGATCTTTCTGACAAACCGAGAGGAAATTATGTTGTACGGATTAAAACCGCTGAAGGTACCTCGACCAGGAAAATCATCATTGACTGATTAAATACTGATTGATCCTCCTTCGGGCAGGTTAAATGATACTGAATCTTTGTGCGTTTGCGTTCGCAAACCTGCCCGGATTCAGTATCTTTTTTTTACGCAACTGTGCTGGGCAATTAAATCGGCTTGGGATGGTAAAACCGATCGGTTTCCCCACCTTATTCAGCACCCGTAAAAACAAAACCGCAGCAAGTGTTTAACTTACTGCGGTTTAATCGGTGTCTCGGTAGCCCGTAGGGGA
>JBAXDH010000198.1:0-4697 GCA_037141055.1 bacterium
TTTCGTTGCTCATGGCAAAGATGCGGTCTTTTGGCATCTCCCTGCCAAACCAGCGTCGCTCTAAAATATTGATCTCTTTGCCGCCGACAATCAGGATGGAACTGTATAGAAAAATAAAGACAAAAACAGCAGCTACTATAATAGCGGCTATCATCAATGCATAGGATATTTCCATGGGGTTATGATTTTAACTCAAAGTTACATCAATTGCCCCTAATTGGAACAAATTCCCTGCATTAATTTATACTGCCTCCTGCGGAAGTTCTTTTTTTCTAAAGTTTGGGAATTCGGCTAATCCTTAACGCACCTCACTGAAAAAGCATTTTCCCGGCTTCCCGCGTACTTTGAGGTGCTCGGGTTGATGGAGTTGACGCCTCTCGCAATGTTCCGCCCCGACCCGCCGGGGGTGCTGGTCCAATAAAGCGTGCCTGTGGGTGAACCTGTGGCAAACGACCAGGTATTGTTGAGGTAGTAAATGCCTTTGGTCAGGGCCAGAAAACCCGGATTGAGGAAAATATCCTTGATGAAACTGCCGGCAACACCATCAGCCGGGGGTGTGATGCCTGTGGTGATGGAAGTGATCAGTGTTTGCCACTCTGTTTCGGTGGGCACATGCCATTCGGGGGGGCATAATCCCTGGTTTGCTGATGTGGATGAGTAGGCCATCAGTTCATTCCATTGGTATAGGCCGCCATAGGCTGAGCATGTTGCATCAGACGCCAGGCAGTATTTCTCAGGGATGCAGTTATCCGTTTGCGGCACAGATTCCGGTGACAGGATGGTGCCATAAGCGAGGTTTTCTTTCATCCAGCATCGGCCCCCGATGGTTGATGTCCTGTATTTTTTGCCATCCCTCACATCGGTGAGGTCGCCACCGCAACTGAAGGAAGAATTCACCACAGTGATGGTTACGGCGGGTGTGGAGGTCACACAGCCATAATTGTTGGTGAAAGTGTAAATGACGGGGTAGTTCCCGGCGCTGGCGCCAAACGGATCGAATTCAAAATAGCCTGATCCTGCGTTGTAACTCACCCTGTTCCCGGAATATACTCCCTGGACAGGAAGGTACGGCGTTCCTCCCCTGAGGGTGAATTTTTTTGCTGTTGAGGTGGTCTTTAAATCAAAACAGGCTGTAAACGAAGGTGCCGGGGCCGGATGTACGGTGACAGGAAAAGTGCCGGATGAAAAACATCCGGTAGTGTTGTTTGTGCCCGTAACACTTACAGTGCAGTTTCCCGCATTGACCCAGTCGATGGTTGCAACAGCCGTTCCCTGCCCGGCTGAGATCAGACCGTTGCCTGCCGGAATCACCGACCATGTAAAGGTACATGAAGGATCTGGCGGCACCTGGTACATATGGGCTGCAGCCTGGCATGCAGGACCGGGCCCCTGGGATATTGTTGTGACAGGCAAAGCGTTGACCGTTACATTGTATCTTGTTGGGGCCGACGGAGTGCATCCGAACCCGTTGGTGAAATTGACATCGATGTACCGGGCACCGGCAGTGTTCCATAACACGGCAACAGAATTACCGGTGATGGGCGAAATAAAAGTTCCGCCGGTCGAAATGGCCCAGGTATAGCCAGTCATGCCGGCTTGCACGGTATAGCTGGTTGAATAGGTTTCGCAGATTGGATTTACGGGGCTTGTAACGACCGGTGGTGTGGATTGGTTCACCGTTACCGGGTATACGGTGGGACTGCCTGCCGTGCAGCCGGTACCTACCGTATAGTTTACACTCACGCTGTTTGCTCCTGGCGTTGTCCAGTTTACTGTGACCGACGGATCCGCGACGTTCCCGCCTGAAACGATCGTGCCACCGGCAGAAACCGTCCAGATATAGTTAGACACGCCGGTTTGTGTTGTATATGTTGTCGGGATGCCTGAGCAAATGGTCCCGGCTCCAGCGATGGCGGGTACGGGCAGGGTGTTGACCAATACATTTTGCGAGGTGGGCGCCGGCGCAGTGCATCCGGTGATGTTGTGAATGTAATTTATCGTAATCGCATGGATTCCCAGTTGGGTCCAGGTCACATTGACGGTATTGGTCCCGGATCCGGAGGTTATGGTCCCGGCTGATGGAGGAACGATTGACCATTGGTATGAATTCATCCCGGCATCTGTGGTGAATACAGGCCCGGAGGTGTTGATGCAGGCTGAGGCCGGCCCGCTGAGTGCCGGTATTGGAAGCGGCTTGACGTTGACTGAAAAACTGGTCGGGGCAACCGCCGTACAGCCGGTGATATTGTCGGTGTAATTCACCGTAACTGTTTTGCTGCCAGGTGTGTTCCAGGTAACGGTTATGGTGGAATTGGCCGCACCACCCCCGGCAGTGATTGTCCCGCCGGGTGAAACAGTCCATATATAATTAAGTTTTCCCGGGTCGGTTGTATAAACATTCCCGGCAGAACCTGAACAAAGGTCGTTTGATCCGGTAATCCCGGGAAACGGCAACGGTTTCACCGTCACATTCAGCACGGTGGGGGTGGCGGAAACACAGTTGGTGACATTGTTGGTGTATTCCACTGAAACGGTCTGCGCACCTGCCGTATGCCATGTGACGGTAACAGTATGATCAGCAGGGCCACCTCCGGAGGTGGCGGTGCCGCCGGCGGAAACTACCCATGCGTAGGCGAGTTTCCCCGCTTCGGTGGTGTAAACGATGCCGGTCGTGCCTTCGCAAAGATCCGTATTCCCGGTATTCGACGGTACCGGCAACGGATAAACGGTGACAGGGTATATGACAGGTGCTGTAGCCGTGCAACCGGTGATTGCATCGTTATAATTGACCGAAATGCTCTGGGCACCGGCAGCATTCCAGTTTACTGTAATGTAGCTGTCGTTTGTTCCTCCTCCTGCAGTGATCGCAGCACCGGCAGAAACGCCCCAAACGTAACTGCCCTGACCTGATTGTGTTGTGTAAGTGATGCCTGTTGATCCTGAACATAACGCGGCATTTCCGGAGATGGCCGGAACAGGCAGCGGTTTGACATTTACCGGATAGATCGTCGGCGTTGCCACGTTGCAACCGGTTATCGGGTTGATATAGGTTACGGTGATCTGCTGTGCGCCGGTGGTATTCCATGTTATGGTGATTGTATTGTCCGTTGAGGTTCCCCCTCCGGTGATCAACCCGCCTGCCGAGACGGTCCAGATGTAATTGGCCTGTCCTGATTCTGTTGAATAGACCATTCCCGGTATTCCGATGCAAACATCGTTCAGGCCAAAAATGGTCGGAACTGTCAACGCCTGGACGTTGATGTTGAAGATGAACGGGCTGGCAGCCGTGCAGCCGGTGGCAGGCTCGGTATAGTTCACTGTGATCATCTGGGGGCCTGCGGAACTCCATGATACGGTGATGCTGTTGTCGGTGGATGTCCCTCCCGAGGTGATTGTTCCTCCGGCCGATATATTCCAGACATAATTGATCTTTCCTGTGGCAGTGGTGTATACATTGCCGGTTGAATTAACACAGGTCACATTGACTCCGGTTATCACAGGAACGGGTAATGAATGCACAGTGACCGGATAACTTACCGGGTTGGTGGCGGTGCATCCGTTGTCGGTGAAGTTTACGCTCACGCTCCCCGCTCCCGGCGTATTCCAGGTAACCATTGCAGTGTGATCGGCAGTGCCCCCTCCGGAGGTGATGAAACCTCCCGGAGAAACCGACCACTGGTAATTTGTTTTACCGGTTTGTGTCGAATACAGGTTGCCGGTTGATCCTGCGCATACGGAGGCGGGTCCCGTGATGACCGGCAGCGGCAAAGGCACGATTGTGATGGCAACAGATGACGTTGGACCGTTGGAAGCGCAATTGGTATTGGAGCCATAAACACTCAGTGTACCGGAAGTAGCGCCGGGGCCGAAGTCAATGGTGATGCTGTTGCTCCCTGGTGTCGCCTGGGTTATCGTCACACCCGCCGCCGGGGTATAACTAAAGTGGTATATATCCGTATTTGGATCCGTGGCAACTGAAAAGATATGTCCCGAAGTGTTTTCACAGAAACTGAAAGGAGGGGTTTGCTGGAACACCAAAGTCTGCGGGATGCGAAACTGCGTGATGATTGCCGGTGAAGTTGTGGTGGAAACATTGTACCACCATGTATTCACTGTATTCAGGTTTCCCCATCCGCCGTTTGGCACTGTGCCGGACCATGAATGACAGGGCGGGGTGACACATCCCGGTGGATTGGAATTATTGGTGCCTCCTGATATATTGGTGTCGTCCCAGAAAACAGCCGGGGAAGCACCCGCCGGTGCAACAAGGGCAATGGTAAAGCCACTCTGGTTGCCTTCCACATCATATAAAGGAAGGTTGGTAAGCCCGTTGATATATTTAATTGTAAAGGTGACGGTAATGTTGTTGGGCACGGGAACACCGGTAGGAATTGTGCCATCGAGACCGTCCCAGTCGAAGAGGTTTTCGCCCACCACGACAGGCTGATTCATGAGCCGTGTTACATAACCGCCGCTGAAACTCATCTGCAGTTCAACGTTCCCGGGTTTGTTCACATGAATGTGAAAAAGGATGTGGCCTGTATTGCAGAAACGGTCGCCCCAGGGAGGCGGGCTGACGATCTGTCCAAGTGTTGTTGCCGGCGGAAACAAGGCAGGGTCGGGAGAGTTGACGAAAATTTTGTACTGGGGGTACAGCGCCTGCAGATGATATAATGATTTGCGGTCTGTAATCCAGT
>JBAXDH010000199.1:0-4585 GCA_037141055.1 bacterium
GACCGGTTCAAAAGTAAAATCGCTGTATCGTACTTTTTTTGCTCCATCAGGTAGATTCCAAGGTTGTTATATGGCATGCCCTGTTCTGGTTCATTGTCGATGGCCCGGAGCCATAATGTTTCATTGTTTTTCCAGGTCTTCGCCTGGGAGAACGATGCAACGGCAAAAACAAGGAGCTGCAGGCCGATCAAGGCTCCGGCAATGCGTCTGCGTTTGAGCGACCCTGTCGAAAGCAGCGGATCCAGCAGAAGGGCTATGATAAAAAAAAGGCCTATATACGGAATATATGTATAACGGTCGGCAATAATGGCATTGCCGACAGGCAGCAGTTGAATGACGATGAAAATCGTGGCCAGGAAAAATAGCGTGCCAAACATAACTGCTTTGTTTTTTCTGAACCTGAGGAAGACGAAAGCCATGATGCCGACGGCAAGCAAGGCCCCCGCGTAGATCAGTTTCATGCCGCTTTCGTCAGGGTAGCCGTAATAGCATGCCAGGTCATACGGATAGATCAGTTTGTACAGGTATGCAACCAGGTTGTATGCTGCAAAGACAATCCGCTCGCCGAACGTGTAGGATATCAGCCTCTGGCTTGTGAGAGAGGAAGATTGCGCATTGATGGCGAGAATCCCGAAAAAAACAGAAAGCGCAAGGAAAGGTATTTTGCTGGCAACAGATTTAAAATCTATTTTCTTGCCATACCAGTAATCCACCAGGAAAAATGTTAACGGGAGTACTACCGCCTGGCCTTTGCTCAAAAGGCTGAACAAAAATACCAGCAACGAAACAGTGTAATAAACATATCGTTTTTCACTGCTCCTTATATAATATGTATACGCGATAATTGAAACTAGGTAAAAAAAGGCATACAGCACGTCTTTCCGCTCAGCCGCCCACACCACCGATTCCACCCGCATCGGGTGCAGTGCAAACAAGGCTGCTGCAATCAATGTGGCATAATATTTACCTGTAAGTTTCCATATCAGAACACTGATCAGTGCAACATTGAACAAATGCAGGATAATATTGTCAAAATGGTATAAAAACGGACTGCTGCCGGCAAAATGATACTCGGCCAGGTAACTTAGCATCGTGAACGGATGGTAATTTCCCATGACGAATGTTCCGAAATTGAAAAGGTGGCGGATAGTATTCAACGAAAAATCCTGCAACAGGGGGTTGTCGCGGATATAATTATAATCGTCCCAGTTCACAAACTCGTTGAAAAGCGCCGGGGAAAAAACAATAAAAGTAATCGGTAAAAGAACCCCTGCAAACAGCCAGGGATTCTTCAGGCTGTTGTCGGGTTTCCTGTGCTGAAACTTTTGTACAGTTTTTTTTTTCACATCTCTGGTTTTTAAACCCGCCAAAGATACTAAAAGAAGATAAATTGCAACAGTATGCTGTTCTCAGGACATAAGCAGCCCCTTCTCCACTGCAAGCCTGATGAGGTGAGCCGTATTTTTCACCTGCAGCTTTTTAAATATATTGGTTTTGTGCCTTTCCACGGTCTTCTCGCTGATGAACAATTTTGAGGCGATCATCCTGGTCACGTGGCCTTCAGCAAGGAACTGAATGATTTCAATTTCACGAGAGGTTAAGGTATGAATTTCATTCTGAACTTCACCGCCCGAATTGGCAAAATTGTTCAGCACGATTTGCGAGGTGGCATTGCATAAAAATGTTTTGCCGGAATAAACAGACCTGACAGCATCGCAAAGTTCATTGAAAGTGCAGTTTTTGGAAAGAAAGCCTTTGGCCCCTGACTTCAGCAACTCCTTGATGAAGCTGGGATGGTCGTACATGGAAAGAACAATGATCTTAATCCAGGGCATTTTCGAATCAATGATCCGTGTCACTTCCAATCCGCTCATCTTCGGCATCTTGATATCCATCAGGATAATGTCAGGCTTTTTTTGCTTTAGTAAATCAAGAAGTTCGATCCCGTTCGAGGCGGTTCCCATTATATGAAACTCAGGAACAGTTTCAAGCATTTGAACGATTGAATGCAATATAAGTCCCTGATCTTCTGCAATCATGATGTTTATTGTTTTTTCCGACATCATACATGATTTAAAAGGAAATACCTAAATTCCAAACCAAAAGTTTCAAAAACACACGCTACTTTTGCCGGCATATCATCAATATAACGGCGAAAAAATCGAAGGTAAAACCCCAAATATAATATTTTGCAATTATACGAATAAATGAGGGATATTGGTCACGCATCAGTAAATAACTCGCATTTTCTCTATTTGCACAGCTGAAATATTGCGTTATACTATAATATAGTTTAATTTCGTTTACTATTAGGGCCATAATGCTATGGCTATGAACAGGATGTTATGGTTAAATATAATGGATTTAATTAGCAATCAGCAATAAACAAATATTTATGATGACCCAAATATATATCCTACTTGAACCTCCCCCTTAACCACAGGGTGGAAAAAGCAGTTCCCTATTCAACATCTGTCATTCTTTTCTAAGAATTTTATTAACCAAATTTAAATTATGAAAGCAATTTACAAACATGGAATGCTGATGAAGTTGCTCAAAATACCCGCAATGGTGTTTTTGACGCTCTTCCTTCTCGCGGTGTCATACACGGCGACAGCGCAAACTTCCTCACCGGCAAATCCGATTTGCCAAGGTGTATCGATTCAGCTTAACTGTACCGGCCAAGGCGGCTGCGATGTCCCTGGGGCTATTTACAGCTGGACGGCAACGGATCCCAACTGGAATACAGGCGGAACATATAACATTGCCAACCCCCTTGTTACGGAATCTGATGTATATGGTTATAAAACCCAGGTATTCTATCTTTCCATCCAATATGTGGAAGGCGGGATAACCAAGTTCAGCGGTAGTTCTGTCGCTGTTCAGGTTGCCAATATTATTACTATCTCTGAAACCGTTACCAATACCACCTGTTTTGGCGGCGGCGGCGGTGCTATATCGACTGCGATTTCCGGCGGTACCCCATTTTTCCCGGGGCCTCCGTTTTATACTTTTTCATGGTCCCCCGGCGGTCAAACCACCCAGAGTATCAGCAGTTTGGTTGCTGGCACCTATACCATTGTCGTAACTGACAGAAACAGTTGTACCGGATCCAAGAGCATTGTCGTGGGTTCGCCTGCCGCTGTTGGCACCTCTTCTGCTAATATAACTCATGTTGGCTGCAACGGCGGTGCAACCGGTGGAATTAACATCACCCCCTCGGGCGGTACTGCTGGTTACTCCTATCTCTGGTCACCCGGTGGTGCAACAACTGAGGATATCGCCGGCAAGTTAGCCGGCACATATTCTGTTTTGATCACCGATTCAAAGGGTTGCACCGGAACATATTCCGGAACAATCACGGAACCGTCGGGTATGACCCTTACCGGGACCGGTTCCTCGGTAAATTGCTTTGGAACATCCGGAGGAACAGTAACCACCACTGTTTCCGGAGGTGCATTCCCATATACGTATCAATGGAGCACCCCGGCAACAACTCAAAACCTTACAGGCCTTGCTGCCGGTGATTACTGCGTCACAGTATCAGACAACAACGGTTGTTCAAAAACCGGTTGCTGGACAGTCAGCACACCTGCGCTGCTGGTTCTTTCCAAAACTGCTGTCGATATCACCTGTTTTGGCCTTGCCAATGGAAGCATTGATCTTTCTGTTGCAGGTGGAACGACGAATTACACATATCACTGGAACAATAATGCAACAACCCAGGATCTGAACGGGCTATCGCAGGGAGCATACACTGTTACCGTGACCGACAGTCATGGATGTTCCAATACAACGTCCCAATCGATCACTCAGCCTTCACAGATTACACAAACTGCAACTGTCACGCATATGAAATGCGCCAACATTGACGATGGTGCGATCGATGTCTCGGTGACCGGGGGAACAGGCAGCTACACATACCAGTGGAGTTATAACTCAGCAACGACTCAGGATCTTACAGGATTGCATTTCGGATCCTATACGTTACAGGTAACTGATTCAAGAAACTGTTCGGCAACGGCAACCTGGGTTGTTACATCCCCGGCTACACCGCCAAGTTTCATATCAGTGGTCCACCATGTTAATTGTAATGGTGAAACCGGATACATTACTACAACACCAACTGGCGGAACACCTGGTTACACCTACTCATGGAGTCCAGACGGTCAGACAACCCAAAACATCAGCGGGTTATACCCGGGAACGTATGTTTTGATACTCACCGATTCAAAAGGCTGCACGGCATCTTCATCTCGCGAGCTTACCCAGCCTGCTGCATTGGTTGCCGGCCTGGTTTCTAAGACCGACATCAACTGCAATAGTGGAAATAATGGTGCGATCGATGTCTCCGTTACCGGCGGCACGGTTGGTTACACCTATCACTGGAGCAACAACGCCACCACCCAGGATCTTGGCAGCCTTACTGCTGCAGCATATAACCTTACAGTTACGGATTCTCACGGATGTACGGCAACATTCACCACCACCCTCACTCAGCCTTCAACGCTTACACAAACTGCAACTGTTACGCATATGAAATGCGCCAACATTGACGATGGTGCGATCGATGTCTCGGTGACCG
>JBAXDH010000200.1:0-4574 GCA_037141055.1 bacterium
TCCTTTTTTTGATCCTGAACCTGCGAAATTCTTTTCTACTCTTGATAGCCATTGTTTTATTGTTTGATTGTTGGTACACACCATGGTGTTACCAACACGGTGTGTCGTTACCTTAAATACGATTATTGTCCGGCAGCAGATTTACCGGCTTTCTTCTTGATCTCTTCACCCTGGAAGCGGATACCTTTTCCCTTATATGGTTCAGGACGTCTGAAAGAGCGGATTTTTGCCGCAACCTGACCTAAAAGCTGTTTGTCAATCGATGTCAGGATTATGGTGTTGTTCTTACCTTTATCAGCAGTGGTCTTCACCTGGATGGTATCCGGTAATTCCAGCATGATATTGTGTGAGAAACCAAGAGCAAGTTCCAAAACCTGTCCGTTCCCGGTAGCTTTATAACCTACTCCCACCAATTCCTGCACAGTAGTAAAGCCATCAGAAACACCTTTGATCATATTGAATACAAGCGAACGGTAAAGGCCGTGTTTCGCCCTGTCATCCTGCTCTTCGCTGTGCCGCTCCATCGTGACGGTGGCGGTCTCAATCTTCAATGTAATCTTCGGGTCAACCTGCTGTTGCAGCTGTCCCAGTTTCCCCTTTACAGTGACCAGGTTTGACTCGGAGACTGAAATCTGCACGCCAGCTGGTATTGCAATCGGTAGTTTTCCTATTCTTGACATGTTTAATTCTCCTAATTAACTGATGTGACATAAAACTTCACCACCAACATTCTGTGTGCGGGCTTCCTTATCGGTCATTACACCGTGAGAAGTTGACAGGATTGCGATACCCAGCCCGTTTAAAACCCGGGGAAGATGATCATTGTCAACATACTTGCGCAAACCCGGCTTTGAAATTCTGACAAGGCTGTTTATTGCGGAAAGTTTTGAGACAGGATGATATTTTAAGGCAATCTTGATATTTCCCGGACGTGGTTCATTTTCAACCTTATAATTCAGGATATATCCTTTTTCAAAAAGAATGCGTGTAATTTCTTCTTTGATCTTCGACTTTGGAATTTCGACAACCCGGTGGTTGGCCAAAACGGCATTCCTGATTCTGGTCAAATAATCTGCAATGGGATCCGTAACCATTTATTTACTTTTTTAATTGTTTGTTTTTCATTATTTTGTTGTTGTAGGGACTTCCCATGGGAAGTCCCTACAACATATTATTGCTACCAGCTGGCTTTTCTTACTCCTGGGATCAATCCCTTGTTGGCCATCTCCCGGAAATTGATACGGGAAACTCCAAAAAGGCGCATATATCCTTTCGGCCGTCCCGTGAGTTTACAACGATTGTGCAGACGGATGGGCGAGGCATTTTTCGGAAGTTTTTGCAATGCGATATAATCGCCGGCTTCTTTAAGAGCCTTACGCTTTTCGGCGAATTTTGCAACGATGCGCTCGCGCTTGCTTTCCCTGGCTTTGATAGATTCTTTTGCCATATACTTATTTTGTTTTAAAAGGAATTCCAAATTCTTTCAACAGAGCATGTGCCTCCCGGTCATTGCGCGCAGATGTCACGAAGGTAATATCAACGCCGTTGATCCTTGTAACTTTATCAATATCAATTTCAGGAAAAATGATCTGCTCGGTAATTCCAAGGGTATAGTTGCCCCGTCCGTCAAAACCTTTATCACTGATGCCACGAAAGTCGCGGACACGGGGAAGAGCAACCGAAATCAAACGATCCAGGAAATCATACATCCGCTCTCCGCGCAAGGTGACGCGAACGCCGATGGCATTGCCCTTCCTCAGTTTGAAATTCGAAATGTCTTTCTTGGACTTGGTCGATACGGCCTTCTGCCCGGTAATCATCGTCATTTCATTGATACCGTTGTCGATGAATTTCCGGTCGGTATTGGCAATGCCTAATCCCTGGTTGAGACAAATTTTGCTAATCCGTGGAACCTGCATGGGACTTTTATAGCTGAACTGCTTTGTTAACGCAGGAACAACTTCCTTCAGGTACTTCTCTTTTAATCTTGGTGAATAATCCATTATTTTATAACCTCCCCTGATTTTTTTGAATAGCGAACCAATTTTTCCGTCTTTGGATCCAATTTCCTGCCGATGCGTGTCGGTTTCCCCGAGTTATCAACGATCTTAAGGTTGGAAATATGCACGGGAGCTTCCATTTTCACGATGCCGCCCTGTGGACTTTTGGCGTTTGGTTTGGTATGCTTTGATACCATGTTCACCCCTTCCACGATAGCCTTGTATTTCGCAGTATCGACGCGCAGTACTTTACCCTGCTGACTCCTCGAATCACCGGCAATGACCATCACAGTGTCGCCTTTTCGTATGTTTAATTTTTTCTGCATGATGTTTTATGTATATGCTTAAAGCACTTCGGGTGCTAAAGAAACGATTTTCATGAATTGTTTTTCGCGTAACTCTCTCGCGACTGGCCCAAAGATACGGGTACCGATCATTTCACCGGCATTGTTGAGCAACACCACGGCATTGTCATCAAAGCGGATATAGGAACCATCGGCACGTCGTGTTTCTTTTTTAGTTCTCACCACAACGGCCTTGGCAACTGTTCCTTTCTTGATGTTTCCGGAAGGGATGGCGTGCTTGACCGATACAATGATCCGGTCGCCAACGCGGGCATACCGTTTGCGGGTTCCGCCCAGCACCTTTATGCACAGGACTTCCTTGGCTCCGCTGTTATCTGCGACTGTTAATCTTGACTCTTGTTGTATCATAACTATTTAACCTTTTCGATGATTTCGACAAGTCTCCAACACTTATTTTTACTGAGTGGCCGGGTTTCCGCAATCCGAACTTTATCTCCCTCGCTGCATTCATTCTTGTCATCGTGGGCCATAAAGCGGGAAGATTTCTTTACGAACTTTCCGTATTTGGGATGCTTTACCTTCCGTTCGACTTCAACGACAACGGATTTCTCCATCTTGTTGCTGACAACGATACCGGTTTTTTCTTTTCTGAGGTTTCTCGTTTCCATTTTGTCTCTTTAAGAGACGCACAGTGTGCGTTTTACTAGCACTGCGGTGCGACTTTACTATAATTTACCAGATTTAGTGATTTTTTCACCGCCAATGACACGGCGACGCAGTTCGGTTTCAAGGCGTGCGATCGTTTTACGATAAGCCTTTATTTTATTGGGATTTTCCAATGGAGACACAGCATGGTTCAGCTTTAGCTTGGTGAGCTGCCGCTTTTCTTCATCCATCCTTTCAAGGATTTCCGCTGATGTTAATTCTCTGATTACTTTCTGTTCCATTTTTCTTTTACTTTATTAAAGAGTCCATGAGTACCTGATGGAATCTAAATTGCTTCTTCAACGTAATCTTTACGGATAACTGTTTTGGTTTGCACGGGCAGTTTCTGAGCTCCCAGGCGAAGGGCTTCTTTCGCAATAACTAAAGGCACGCCTTCGATTTCAAAAAGAATCCGTCCCGGGTTGATACGGGCAACAAAATATTCCGGCGCGCCTTTTCCTTTACCCATACGGACTTCGGCAGGCTTTTTAGTAACCGGCTTGTCCGGGAAAATACGAATCCACAACTGGCCTTCACGCTTCATATGCCGCGTAATTGCCTGACGGGCTGCTTCAATCTGACGACCGGTCATCCAGGCTTCTTCCATTGTCTTGATACCGAACGAACCAAAAGCAAGCTGATGACCACGCTGGGCATTGCCCTTCATCTTTCCTTTCTGCTGCTTCCTGTATTTTGTTTTCTTTGGCTGTAACATTATTCAATTATATTATAGGTTACGTTGCTTTCAATTATCTTCTGGGACCACCACGGGGTTTACCTGCATCCCTTGACGGACCGCGATCTCCGCGACGATCATTGTTACGGTCACCGCCACGGTCACCTCCGCGGTCACTGCCACGGTCACGAGGTCCGCGGTCACGGTCACCCGGACGGCCTTCACCACGATGCTGTGTTGGTTTCACCTTTGTGGCAGATGCATCGGGAACAAGGTCAGGACGGCCATAAATATCGCCTTTGCAAATCCATACCTTGATACCTATGATTCCATATGTCGTGTGGGCTTCTGCAGTGG
Organism: bacterium; assembly: GCA_037141055.1. Lineage (GTDB taxonomy): Bacteria > Bacteroidota > Bacteroidia > Bacteroidales > FEN-979 > CAIVAT01. The sequence continues at coordinate 4,044 of JBAXDH010000200.1, forward strand.
CATAATCAATATCCGCGCGGAAAGTATGAAGGGGAATACGTCCCTCCTTGTATTGCTCGCGACGGGCCATTTCAGCACCACCAACACGACCTGAAATCATGATCTTGATGCCTTCGGCGCCGATCCTCATGGCACTTGCAATGGATGTCTTGATCGCACGGCGGTAAGAGATACGGCCTTCAATCTGGCTTGCAACCGTATTACCAACGATAACGGCATCTATTTCCGGACGCTTGATTTCAGAGATGTTGATCTGGATCTCCTTTTTGGTGATCTTCTTCAGCTCCTCCTTCAATTTGTCTACTTCCTGGCCGCCTTTCCCGATAATGATGCCGGGGCGTGCAGTGTGAATGGTAACAGTTACCAGCTTCAAGGTACGTTCAATAACGATTTTTGCAATACCGGCCTTGGCTAGACGGGCATTCAAATATTTCCGAATTTTATCGTCCTCGACCAGTTTGGACTCAAAATTCTTCCCGCCGAACCAGTTTGAATCCCAGCCGCGGATGATGCCTAACCTGTTAGCAATCG
>JBAXDH010000201.1:0-4516 GCA_037141055.1 bacterium
TTAAAGGGATTGGGATGGAATCCTGATTATTCGCTTAGAGGTGGAATTGAGGCGGTTTACCGGCAATATATTACCTCACAGGAAAATTAAATCAGATGAAAACCATAAAATATATCATTTATTAAGATGACCCGAAGGATTCACAAAGTAATACTCATTGGTTTTCAGATACATAGACTTGGTTCATGCAAATTGAAAGTATTCCTTACAATATGCACAGTTTAATTCATCGAAAATTAGAACCCATTGTACTCCAGTATCTTGGAGTGTTTCCGGCTGTTGCAATACTGGGTCCACGGCAAAGTGGGAAATCGACCCTGGTGAAAATGCTGGCTGAAAAAATCAAGCCATTTGTATACCTGGATTTGCAGAATTACGAAGACCTGAATAAAATTTCGGATCCAAATCTTTTCTTTGAGGTGAACCATGAAGCGGTTATCTGTCTGGATGAGATCCAACTGGTCCCTCATCTTTTTTCTGTGTTACGCAGCGCTATTGACAAACACAGACGCAATGGCCGTTTTATCCTGTTGGGCTCAGCCTCGCAGGCATTGATACAGAAAAGTTCCGAAACCCTTGCAGGCAGAATTGGTTTGATGGAAATTTCACCATTCCTGGTGAATGAGGTGATTGACGAAGCCGGGTATTCATTGCAGCGCTATTGGTTCCGAGGGGGATTTCCGGAAAGCTACCTGGGCAAATCCGATCCGGACAGCTTGTTGTGGCTGGAAAATTTCATCCGAACCTATATTGAACGGGATATCCCGCAATTAGGGTTTCAAATTCCGGCTTTGCAACTCCGCCGGCTGTTGCTGATGTGTGCCCACAACCAGGGTCAATTGCTCAATTCGTCAAAGTTGGGTGAATCAATGGGCCTGACACATCCCACCATCAGAAGGTACCTAGATCTGTTGGAACAGACTTACATTCTTCGAACGCTTCGGCCGTATGAAGCAAATATTAAAAAACGCCTGGTAAAATCGCCGAAGGTGTTTGTCAGGGATACGGGAATCCTGCACCGGCTGCTGTTGATTACCGACTACAACAACCTGATGGGGAATCCTGTATTCGGAGCATCGTGGGAAGGATTGGTCATCGAAAATACGATCGAAAACATGCCTGGTTGGACACCCTGTTTTTATCGTACGGCATCGGGTAACGAAATTGACCTGGTGTTGCAGCGAGGTACCCAAAAAATAGCGGTTGAATGCAAGGCTTCCTCTGCACCACAACTCACAAAAGGGTGGTGGGAGGCTCTCGCCGATATAAATCCGGATAAAGCCTTTGTGATTGCCCCCATTGAAGGCAGCGCCTACCCTCTGAGTGACAAGGTGACCGTTGCAGGCCTTGCCGATGGTCTGAATATGATGAAACAACTGTGCTGATCAAATGATCTACGGTGAAAGAGATGAAATCTGAATTAAACACCCCTGAAATAAAACAATTTATCCGCGAACACAGCGACCTGTTCTGGTACAGTCCCGAAGAGCAAAAGGAAAATATCAGCCAGGAATTTCTGGTTGAAACTGTTCTGAATTATGGAGATCTTAATGCGGTGAAAAAATTGATAACATTGTTGGGGATGAAAAAAACGGCGCAGATATTTTTCGACTCCATCAACAAGAGCGATCGCCGGAAAGGCAATTACCACGAACTGACCATCAATTACTTTACCTTGTATTTCAGCCGTCATGCACACTGAGATCTTCAATTCAGACCAGGTGCAGTTGTTTCCATATTTGAAGCGTTTCAACCGTACTTTTTATCTTGTTGGAGGAACTGCGATTGCCCTGCATCTCGGTCACCGGAGATCAATTGATTTCGATCTGTTCACGCCGGCATCACTTGTAAAACATCGGATCAAAAGTAAACTTCTGCAAGTACCGTTCAGGCAAATCCCAATCTTTGAAGATGTTGATCAATTGCATCTGCACTTAAACAGCGTTAAATTAACTTTTTTTAGCTACCCTTATCCTGTCGCCCATCCTGTTCACGTTGAATCAGTTATTACCATGCCAACATTGCAGTCGTTGGCTGCCATGAAAGCATTTGCATTGGGTCGCAGGGCAAAGTGGAAGGATTATGTAGACCTGTATTTTCTCCTTCGCGACCATTTTTCCATTGGAGAGATCAGCAGGGAAAGTGAAAAATTATTTTACACGCAATTCTCGGAAAAGTTGTTTCGCCAGCAATTGACATTTCATAAAGACATAGATTTTTCTGAGCCGGTTGAATTTCTTGGTGACCCGGTTCCTGAGAAGACCATCAAGGAATTTTTGATTGAAAAAGCAATTGATCTTATTTAAAAGCGAGGATGTTTCGAAAAAAGTCAACCACAAAGGACACGAAGGAATTCACGAAGGACACAAAGGGAAATTCACTGGTTTTAATTACTTCGTGTCCTTTGTGCCTGACTTTGTGCGACTTCGTAGTTAATTTTTCAGTGGAACAACGATCATCTAATGACTAAGAAACAAAAAATTATTGATAAACTTCTTTCTGGAGCATCAGATAATAATTTCGATTTTTTAGATATGGTAACTCTGTTGAAAAAGCTCGGGTTTCAACACAGGATCAATGGAAGTCATAACATATTTTACCGTGAGTCTATTCTTGAGATCATCAATATACAGCCACTCAGTGACAATAAGGCTAAACCCTATCAGGTTAAACAAATCAGGAATCTAATCTTGAAATATAAATTAAAATTGAAAAGTGATGAATAGCAAATATGAAATCATTATCTATTGGAGCAGTGATGATGGCTGTTTTGTCGCCGAAGTTCCTGAATTACCTGGCTGCATGGCTGATGGTAAAGATTACGACGAAGTCATCAAAAATGTTCTTTCCATCATTGATGAGTGGATTGAAACTGCCAGTTTAAATGGAAGAGAAATACCCGAACCAAAGGGAAGGCTGATATTTGCATAAACCTGTTTGCGAATTTGATTGAAAAGCAATTGATTTAATATAAAAAAGAGGATGCATCAAAAGAATTTAACCACAAAGGACACGAAGGGTTTCACAAAGGACACAAAGAAATGCTAAGATCTCCAGATATTTCGTGTTCCTTTGTGCCGTCCTTTGCGCGCCTTTGTGGTTAAATGTCCTTCCAAGAAAGATCATCTCAAGACCATGAAACAAAAAATTATGGAGAAACTCCTTTCCGGAGAATCAGTTAATAGTTTCATTTTTTTATGGTTATAACCTGAAATAAAATACTTTATTACATTATCTTTATGGGTACAGCCCATATAATTCATCAGTATGATTAAGCGGGATTTGTATTTAAATCAACTTCGCAATTTTATCGACAAACCATTTATCAAGGTTCTTGCCGGTTTGAGACGAAGCGGTAAATCTTCCATTCTCCTATTACTACAGGATGAATTGCTCAATATGGGAATCGGAGAAAATCACATCATTTACATTAATTTTGAAAGCTTTGAATTTTCTGATATTGACAGGGCCGACAAATTGTACAATTTTGTAAAAACAAAAATATCGGATAAACAGCGTTACTACATTCTTCTCGATGAAATTCAGGAGGTTAAGAGTTGGGAAAAAGCAGTAAATTCATTTTTCGTCGATTTGAATGCCGATATTTATATCACAGGTTCCAACTCCAGGCTATTGTCATCAGAATTGGCAACCTATTTGGCCGGACGATACATTGAACTTCAAATCTATACGCTTTCCTTTAACGAATACCTGGAATTCAAAGGAGAACGGACCCATCAGCTGCCGTCAAATCTTTATCGTGAATTTGACATTTTTTTACGAATGGGTGGTTTCCCGGTTCTGCATACAGGAGAATATTCATTTGAAACTGCCTATAAAGTGATTTTCGATGTTTATTCCTCTGCTATATTGCGTGATACTGTGCAACGGTACAACATTCGGGATGTGGAACTTTTGGAACGGGTCGTCAAGTATGTATTTGATAATGTAGGTAATAAATTTTCTGCAAAAAATGTAGCAGATTATTTCAAAAGCCAGAATCGCAGAATAGATCTGAATACCGTCTATAATTATCTTAATGCGCTGGAAGGAGCATTCATAATTTACCGCATCCAGCGGTATGATGTAAAAGGCAAAGAAATTCTTAAAACGCAGGAGAAATATTTCGCAGGTGATCAATCGCTGCTATACGCAGTGATGGGTTTTAAAGACCGGCTTATTTCAGGTGTACTGGAAAATATTGTCATGCTGGAACTTAAACGAAGAGGATACCAGGTTTATGTTGGTAAATTAAATGACAAAGAAATAGATTTTATTGCAGAAAAAAATGAAAAAAAGGTGTACGTGCAAGTGGCTTATAAAATGACGGATCAATCCACCATTGACAGAGAGTTCAAACCCTTGCTTGAAATTAAGGACCATCATCCCAAATACGTAATAACATTGGATGAAATGTGGAAGGATAATATTGAAGGTATCAGGCACAAACACATCGCCGATTTTCTGTTGATGGATGAATATTAGTGCAAATCAATCAAATTATCCACGAATTACA
>JBAXDH010000202.1:0-4459 GCA_037141055.1 bacterium
GAGCATGCCAGCCTGCAATTGGAAAAAGACGACATCCTCGATGACCCTGAGTATCTGAAATGGCTTAATATGCTTATTGCCCCCGGATCATCCCTTGGAGGAGCCAGGCCAAAAGCGAGTGTTACAGATCAAAACAACCATCTCTGGCTTGCCAAGTTTCCCAGTGGAAATGACCTTAAGGATATCGGGGCATGGGAAATGGTTGTCAATGAATTGGCCAAAAAAGCGGGATTATCGGTTGCCGAAGGAAAAGCCCAAAAGTTTTCAAGTCCTCATCATACCTATTTATCCAGAAGGTTTGACAGAACAAATTCCGGCGAAAGAATTCATTTTGCCTCCGCAATGACCTTGCTGGGATACACGGATGGTGCAGACAACCAGGATGGGGTAAGTTACATTGAACTAGCGGAGTTTCTGGTCCAAAACGGGGCAGATGTTGACAAAGATCTGGAGGAGATGTGGAGAAGGATCGTATTCAGCATTTGCGTAAAAAATACGGATGATCACCTGAGAAATCATGGCTTTCTTCTTACTGAGCGTGGCTGGATATTATCACCTGCGTATGATATTAACCCGGTAGCAACAGGTACTGGCTTAAAACTGAATATTTCGGAAAGTGATAATGCCCTGGACTTGGGGCTTGCAATGCAAGTCGCCGGGTATTTCCGCCTTGCTGATCAAAAAGCCAGTAAGATCATTGATCATGTAAAGAAATCTGTCGAAGGATGGCGACTATTGGCGGAAAAGTATAAAATCTCTAAAACAGAGCAAGCCATTATGGCCAAGGCATTCTGGACTGATTGATTATTTCAGGAGTTCGAGAAAATTTTCCCTTTATCCTGATAAAACAACAAAGAGCACCCTGGAATGGAATAGGTTTTCCATACAACGGATGTTTAACCAAATCTACTGCGCATTTTAACATTAGCAGCAGATTTGGTTAAACTGGGTTCCACTCCAGCCTCATAAACAGATTGTTCATGAATGAGTCCTTAAATCATCTTTTGCGAGCTTTCATGTACATGACCATTGCCATTGCCACCAGCATGATATTGCTCATTCCCATCATGCCCATTTCAAGGAGCTTTCGTGAAAAACCCCGGCCAAGCAAATCATCGGAATTGGCACTGAAGAAAAAGAGCAGCAGCACCAGCAATGGGATTAAAATAAACTTCTTCTCACGGGCAATGTAAAAGATCATGTACATGATGACCGGGGCGCTCAACACAAACTGAACCCAGTCTGTTTTCAGAAGGTTCGGAAGGATCGCAAGCAGGATAAACCATTCAAAAAGAATGTTCCTGATGTGCTCTTCATTGTCTGATCCCGCAGTTTGCTCGCGTTTCAGGTTTGACAGGATGAACCAGCCGGCCAGCAGGCACGTTGCAAGGATAATGATGTATTCCGCATATGCGGGCATCGCAGGATACAGATAATGGCGGAGGATATACTCCAGCGAATTCATCCCCGGGTAGTCGGTGTTATGGGCAAAGATGGTTTTAAACCAGTCGGCATATAGATTTATTGCACGCACAGGACCTGGATAAAGAAAAGGCAGCAGGATCCCTGAGATCAATACAACTGCGATACCGGACAGTGCACACCGGTTCTTCCTGAGGAGCAGGGGGATCAGCAGGATCATGAAAAATGGTTTTGAAAGGAACACAAGTCCGAGAAACAGTCCTCCCATGTATCTTCGCCCGTCAATAAAATTGCGGATACCCAGGCAGCAAAACAGCAGCATCGCGATGTTTATATTGCCGAGGTATAACTCCCTGGAAAAGTGAAGCAAAATGCAGATAAAGGCCAGCGAGATGAGCAACTGGTCCCGCCTGACACGCGCAAAATCAAAATATTTTTTCAGCAGGTCATGGATTACCTGGAAGGTATAGAAGTATACGAATCCCAGGATGAAAAAATGAATGACGGAGGCGATTTTATAACTGAATAGCGTGTAAGGAAGGAAGAAATACAGGATGGCGGGACTGTATTTATAAAAACCCGAGCCGTCATCGAAGGAAACAAGATAGACACTGCCTCCTGCCAGCAACTGCTGTGCAGCGGAGTAATACACTTTGAAATCCGCCAGCCAGAACCTTCCGTTGATCATGTTCAGGGTCAGTGTCAGCAAAGTCACGAGCCCTGCAAATATTGCAAAGCCTGTGGGGAAATTACGGTTTCTAAACAGGGTCATCATTTTTTCTTTACGCCGGAGGTGTGGATGCCCCGACACTTTTTGAAAACAGGAACGCGTTGAAAAAGGCGTAGAAAACTACTCCGGCCTGATTTTCAAGCATTGATTCAAACAGGATGTTCAGTGCGAAAATAAAGATAAACACGAAATAAAGGGAATTCTGTTTTTTTAGCGACCAGAAAGCAGGTACAAATAATGACAGGGCAAGCAGCATGAATCCGCAAAATCCGATCGCAATGAATGTTTGCAGGTACTGATTGTGTGCATTCAGCTTTTTCTTTAAAATGGGATACAGGTGGTGCTGCCTGTAAGATTCAATCAATGCGTCTTTGACATCGCCTGTTCCTACTCCAAACATGAAATTTTCCCGGATCAGGCCGATCGAAACTTTCCAGATGGCCATTCGGGCCACTGTTCCGTCTTCCGGATTTGAATGAGATGCTTTGGAAGAGGTCACCACTGAGTCTGCTTTGGACATCCGGGACAGGGCAAACGGGAAAATCCAGGAGAGGCTGAAGAATAAAACAACCGCGACCGATGCAAAAAGGATTATACGGATTGCCCCCGCCCTGCTCCATATCAGCAAAACCAGGAAGAGCAGCTCGGTTAATACCAAACTGATCACCCCGGCCTTTGAACTGAGAAGGAATATCAGTACTTCCAGGTATGTGATGACCAGTGAGAGGAAAATTGTTTTTAAAAAAGCCTGATGTTTAAAATCGCGCACCAGGTATACCAGTGCTATTCCGATGCCAAATGTATAGTACATTGCGAGGTAGCTCGAATGATAATACCAGGAAAGGTTCGTATAATAATACGGGTTGGGAACTCCCCTGTAATCATTGGCCATCCATGCATGGCCGAATAGCAGCAATGATCCGGCAAGGCAGCCCGCAATGTACGCTCCTGAAAAAAAGCGGGTACCTGAAGCATCGAAATCAGAAAGGTCGCTGGTGGCGAAAATAACCGGGAAGATAAAAAGAGACATTTTTACCTCCAGGTCGAACCATCCGTAACCATAATCGGCAGAATAGAGCATGCCAATCATGTAAAGAATGTAAAGGGAAGTGAACCACAATAACCTTATTTGCCCGGTTCCTTTGATCAACCGGGGGAGCGTTGTCAGGTAAATTCCGCTAACCAGCCAGTTCAGAACCATGATCAGGATGATGGCAGGCAATACCCTTGGGAACACAGGGATGAAAAAAGCCAGGAGCAGGCAGGAGATGAAAAATATTTGTTTATGCACAAGATTTCGCATGCGATTCCGGAAGGTCCCCTGTGTTTGAATGACGGTACTTTTGATTTGTTGCGGTGAACAAAGTTAGCAATCCATTTTACATTTCAATGCAAATCCAGCCCGTGCATCATGTACAGCATATGAAGCAGCGATTTTGAAATCTCCGCCATGTATTCATTCACAGCCCTCACACTGCCCGGGAGTGTGAAAACCAGCGATTTGCCCATCACTCCTGCAACCGACCGGCTCAGGAGCGCTGCGGGTTTAGCTGCCCCGTATTTCATCCTGATCGATTCCATGATTCCGGGAATTTCCCTGTCGAGTAACGGAGCTGCAACATCAGGGGTGAAATCCCGCGGGCCGATGCCTGTCCCCCCGGTGGTAATCACAATGTCAAACAGCTCTTCCCTGGCTTCACGCAGCAGCGACTCCAGCTTTTGCGGATCATCCGGAATCAGAGAATAACTGACGGACAGGCTGAGATTTTGTGCTGAAAAGAATTCATTGAGCAATTCCCGGACACGGGCGCCTGACAGATCTTCATACTCGCCGGCAGAAGCCCTGTCGCTCAGTGTTACAACCATGACCCGGTACATTTTCGGATGATATTCAAGATCCATGCCGGCCTTCAGGATTCCAGGGCTCAATACCCTGCAAAAAATTCCTTCCTTAGGCATGACGCAGTTTCCTACCTCTTTAAAGATGGCACAACTTGTTCCATGGCATTCCTTTCCGATTTGAGTAACCTCCAGTTCAATATCCTCTGCGGTGAACCTGTCAAGCGGATGAGCAGTCCAGAGGTCCATTCCCATCGTTGTCAGATTTTCGGCGAATTCACCCGGGAATACTTTTCTCCCTGCTTCCGTTTCAAACTTAGAAATGCTTTCGGTCCCCAAAAGGCTGACCTGGCGGTTCCAGTTGCCGGAATGGGCGTCGCTCTTTACCCCGCGATGAGTCAGTTCGATCAGATCGGCCGGTGTTTTAATGGTGCCTTTCCTTTCGGAAGTGTTAACCGAGATTATTTT
>JBAXDH010000203.1:0-4455 GCA_037141055.1 bacterium
TGGATCCCGCGATATTCAGGCCGGAGCATTAACACCATGCCAATTGTATCTGCGACCGGATATAAAAGGATCAACACACTGCTTTGTGTAGCATCTTCAGGGGAAGAAAATTTCATTAATTTCTGTATTCGGTCCATCGATGACATCTTCACTTGGGCAGATATGCCGGGAAGAGGCTTCTGCAAGCGCTGTTCAAGTAACACAATAAACCTGGTAAACTCCATGACCTGTTTGGAATATTACCCAAAGGTACAGGTTTGAAACCATTTTATTCGTAGTTTTGTACCCGTAAATAAAGGTTAATGGTGACACATAAAGATAATCCGTCCACAATTCCACAGGATAGTTCAACCCTGCAGCGGGGACTTATTCTGTACAATGATAATGTCAACACATTCGATTTTGTGATCGATTCGCTGATAGAAGTTTGCAACCATGAGCATGAACAGGCTGAACAATGTACCATGATCACCCATTTTAAAGGCAAATGCAACGTTAAAACAGGAGATCTCATCGAAGTGAAACCAATGTATGAGGAGATGTCATTACGTGGTCTGACAGTTTCCTTGGAGTAATTAACATCTTATTGATCTTAAATCCATTATTACTTTTTTTCCCTGCATTTGATGGCATTTTAATGCAGGTTCCCTAGAAATAGTTATCAACAAATTGTTAATAACTCCGGTGCGAAACTTGTTTACATCATTATCGGAATAAACTTGCATTCACATCTCCTGATGCATTATATTTGATCTCTCAAGCGAGCGATAAAAGGTCCGCAGCAAAAACAGGAAGGTGAAAGCAGGAGCCGCAAGGTAACAGCACTCCCGACCAGGTCATGATGAAGAAGAACTGCGAGGTTCAGATTTTAGGTGGCTGTTTTTTAACACGGGGTTCAACACCGGGGTAATCCGAAAGGGTTAATGAGGTTTGGAACCGGGCTTGGAAGGGGAGGGGAGACCCGAACCGGACACACCAACCAGAATAACCGTAACTTGAACGCTTCTCGAGGCTACGGCCCGGAGGATACGTGAAGGGAACCACTTCGACAAGAAGAGGTTCCCTTTGGTGTTTTATAAAATGAAGGGGAGCAATGCCTTCCGCACGGCGGGATAATCAGTAAAAGTTTCTTTGTACCATTTATGATGATGCAATGCCCTCGGCATCAGGTTCACCAGTGTCCATATGGCAAAAGCAAGTGCGGGAGAACACCAGGTCATCAAAGCAAAGCCAGACCATTCTACAATTTCACCAAAGTGGTTTGGACATGAAACCAATTTAAAAAAGCCCTTTTGTGGTATTACATACCCTGTTTCACCGGGTTTCCGAAGGTGGATCAGGATGTTGTCTGATTGCCAGTTGATAAACATCCCGAAAATAAAAATTGCAACTCCTCCGATAAAACGCAGGTCATACAAATACGACAACGGATACTGGGCTTCTGTGGCAAGGGTTCCAAGGTAATAACCGTTGATAAATCCGTTGACAAAGTTGAAACCAATGGCCATAAACACAATCGCCAATGGCATCTTCTTGCCTTTTGTCCGCAAACGAAAGGGAAAGATCAACGTTCTGTTTATGTAGTGAAGCACCCACATCCCAAAGAAAACCCAGGTTACTGCCGGGTGACTTCCGGAACCAAAAAGATAAAATCCTGCGAAGACCATCAACGCCGGAAGTTCCATCAGTATCCAGCCAACACGGTTGTCAATGAGCGCTCCCCATTGTTTGGTCGTATGCCGTCCGTAAGGCGCCACGATCCTGATGACAACCGGAAAAATAAAGATCGCTGCTGCAATCCATGCGTACACAACAAGATAAAATGTAGATTCTGTCATCAATTCAGTTGTTATTTTATGTAATTATTTTCTTTCAGCCAGGATAAAGAATCCCCGATAGTTTCTGTAAGCGGACGCGGGTTGAAACCTAATTCCCTCTTAGCCTTGGAGTTGCTGATCATACGGTTACCTTCAGCGATAATAGTAAGTGATTCGCTGGTATACAAGGGTTTGGTTCCTGAAATCTTACTATACAAGGTGATGAAAGGCAATCCCACACGTGCAATCCACATGGGCAGGACAGTATGCACTGTTTTCTTCCCGGTATGGTGCTGTATCAATCCTGAGAACTCCTGCAAACTCCGCCATTGCCCGGAAAGCAGGTACTTTTCACCTGTTCTTCCTTTTTCCATGGCTGTGATGGCCGCATCGACAATGTCCCTTACATCCACCCAGTCGTATCCTCCGGGGACGAGTGACGGAATCTTATTATTGTATATGTCAATCAGCGCGTTGCCGATCAGAGAAGGCTCTGGGTCTGCAGGTCCGATGATCGCTGTCGGGCTGAGCACCACGGCATCAAGGCCACCCTTCACCGCTGCCATGACTGCACGTTCACCTGCCGCCTTTGACCGGTCGTACGCAAATCCTTCATTCATCACAAGCGGCCTGGTCTCATCCAGGGCCTGGTTCTGAGGGTGTTGCTGAAACGCATGAATCGAACTGAAATGGATGAAACGCTTTACCTTGCATTCAATGGCAGCCGAAAGCATGTTCATGGTACCTTCCGTGTTTATCCGGGCAACCATGCCGTCCGGATCACCGGTTATGGAAATTTTCGCCGCCAGGTGAAATACAACATCGACATCAGAAAGCAAGGGTATCAGGGAAGATTTTTCAAGAAGGTCACCCTTGACAATAGTGACCGGGATAAACTTAAGTCCCTGACTGTGGCGATGTGTAAGAGCTTTTACCTGATGTCCTTGTTCAATAAGTGCTTTGCAGAGATTTACGCCAACATGTCCATTGGCTCCGGTTACGGCAATTTTCATCTGAATATTTTATAAGTGGCGGCAAAAATAGGAATAATTATCATGAAGATTTGTGTATTATTCGAAGATGGATTAACTTTACATAATACAAAAAACAAAAACCATGAAAGCAATTATAAAAATTTTTTACTGGCTGCTGGGCATTGTTGCCTTGCTGGTCATCGTATCCTTCTTCCTGCCTAAAACTTATAAAGTTGAAAGGAATATTTTCATAAAATCCAGTCCGGAGGTCATATTCAGTCTTACCGGCAATTTTGCGCAATGGCATCTCTGGGTCCCCTGGACAAAGGAGGTTGATTCAACCGCCGTATTCGAAATGACCGGTGAAGCGGGTCGAATAGGAACATCGTGGAAATGGGAAGGGAAAATACTTGGAAACGGGGAGATGATATCGACTGAACTTATCCCCGGACAACTTGTCGGCTATGATCTTGCCTTTAATAAGGGCCAGTATCGGTCGAAAGGGAAAGTCACCATAGAACTGCAGGGTGATTCCTGTAAAGTTGCCTGGATCGATGAAGGAGACCTTGGTTACAATCCTGTGAGCAGGTACATGGGACTCTTCATGGGTAAAATGATGGGACCTGATTTTGAAAAAGGGTTAGCCAAACTGAAAACTGTTGCAGAGACCCGTAACAGCTGGCCAAAAATCGAGGAGGTTGTTATACCTGCTCAAACTGTAATCATGGTCCTTGATTCGGCAGGACCGGCACAATACGGCAGTGTAATGGGCAAAGCTTATGGGGAATTATATGGATTTCTGCAGGCAAATAAGCTTGTCCAGAAAGGGAATCCGTATGCGACATACCTGCGATGGGATTCGGTAACATTGTTCTCTGTAATGCAAATCTGTATCCCCGTAGAAAAGGCAGAAAAGGGTAGAGGAAGGATTCAGGTTGCACAAATGCCGGAACAAAAAGCAGTACAGGCAATCTATTTCGGTTCATACAGCAAAACGGAACCCGCTTACCGTGCGCTTGCACAATACATTAAAGAATCGGGCAAAGTTGAAGTTGGCGGTCCTTCAGAAATCTACATCACCAGCCCGATGATTGAAAAGGATACTGCAAAATGGGAAACACATATTGCTTTCCCGGTTAAATAGCAACAAATTAACCCTGTTAATCAATGCGTTGCGGAGATTGAACTCATTAATCGCCGCAAGGTCTGCGGATTAAGTTCATATGAGCTTTGGTTTTTGCCTGTTTAGGGTATTTATCTATATAATTGCATGATATTTTCAGATATTCACATGCATTTTTAGTTTTTGTTCTTATCTTTACGTAGGATTTTATGGAAATATTAAAGCAACATATCATACCAGGTGAAGTTTATCGCCGTTCCGCCCAATGACCACGACCTTGTTGAACGCTTCCTCAAAGACAAATCCTTTTTATTGGTTTCTCCCAATGCATACAACTCCCTTGGACTTGGATTAACGCAGTTATATAATACCACATGGGTATATAACCACAAACGCCATGGGGAATTCGTATTGAATGGTAAAAACCTCCTGTTTAAATTGAAATCCGCATTTCCGGCCACAATTAGCCGTGAGTTCCTGGTTATTGAAAGAAGATAAACCAGATGTAAAGGAAGCGCGCAAAGCCTTCTACGATAAACTG
>JBAXDH010000204.1:0-4429 GCA_037141055.1 bacterium
AGATTTAACGTTCATTACCTTGAATCTGAACTCAATGGCGCCACCGAAGGCAATCTCGACCTCTTCGATTATCATATGGATAATGCCACCGTGCACGATCACGGATTCACCGATTACAACACTACCGATAAATGGGTGGGATTCAGCAATGTAGGTCTGGCTTTCCTGGGGACAGCCGTGGCGGACGACCATTTCTGGACCCTGGGCACAAGCACGACCAACAGTGAAACCTCCTGGTTCGGAGGCAGCCCGTCAGGCCCTACCGACTGGGATCTGCCTGGCAACTGGGAAGGGGGCGTGCCGAGAACCTCATCGCACGCGGTCATTCCGGCCGGCTGTTCGTACTACCCCGTTTTACCCGACAGGGCCCTGCCCGACGGCAGTTTCCCCGACGGAAGGATTATTACATCCATCGACATCAAGTCGGGAGGAGTGCTTAACGCTTCCGCAAATACGACCATACTGACCATTACCGGGGCAACAAGGGCCTGGACCTGCCAGGGAACACTGGTTGCCGGAACCGGCAACACCATTGTGTTCACCAATGCGGCGGCCTCCATCACCGGTGAAACCGATTTCAACAATGTAACGGTAGCAAACGGCGCAACCCTGACGCCTGAAACAGGCAACATCATGCGCGTAGCCGGAACTGTTTCACTCGCAACATCCGGCGTTTTAGGCGCTGCCACGAATGTCAACACGATCGGGTATAACAAAAGCGGCGCACAGACCGTCGTGAACCCGAACGGATCACCCGCAGGCTATTCCACGCTGATCCTCAGCGGCAGCGGAGTCAAAACCATGCCGGGCAGTTCGTTGAACATCGGCGGGGATTTCTCCATGACGGAGTCGGCTTCGGCCACTGCTGCTGCTGGCATTGCAACCGCCGGCAGTTTTACCCTTGGTTCAGGAAACTCCTTTACAGCCGGGAATTACTCCCACAGCATCGGGGGAGATTTCGAGAACAACGGGGCGACTTTTACAACAGCGGGAAGTACCTACACATTCAACGGTTCAGCCTCCCAGGTTATCGGCGGAACGGCATCGTCGTCATCCTTCAACAACCTGGTACTGAACAATGCCGGCGGGGCCGTGCTTGGCAACAATATAACCGTAAATGGCGCATTAACCCTTACCAGCGGACGCCTGTCGCTCGGAAGCAAATACATCCTGCTTGGTTCTTCCGCTGTCGCCGGGACGCTCAATTCCTCGAACATGATTGTGGCCGATGGTACCGGTGAGTGCCGCCGGACATACACGGGAAACGGTTCCTATACCTTCCCGGTAGGTGATGCCACCGGAACGGCGGAATATTCGCCCGTTACGCTTAATTTTACATCAGGTTCGTATGCAAGCGCCTGGGCAGGGGTGAGGCTTGTCGACGAAAAGCATCCCAGGAATGCCAGCACCACCAACTACCTGACACGTTACTGGACTATGTCATCCTCGGGGATCAGTTCATTCGCCTGCAATGTAGCCGGAACCTATGTGAATGCAGACATTGCCGGCACCGAAACCAGCCAGGCTGCCGGGAAATACGACGCCACACTGCCATGGGTCAAATATGCAACGCTTGGATCCAATACACTCTCCGCAACAGGCGTGACGGCCTTCTCCGATTTTACGGGAATTACCAAAGATCCGCCTTCGGTCACCATTGCCGCGGATCCTGCGCTCGCGGTATGCACGGGCACAACCGTCACCCTTACGGCCGGCCCTGCGGGCGATGCCAGCTTTACCTATCTCTGGAGCCAGAGCGATGCCGCAACAGCTGCCATCAACACCATGAGCGCCGGAACCTATTCGGTGACAGTGACCGACGGCAACGGCTTTACGGCAACAAACAGCGCGAATGTCACCATCTATACCAAACATGCCATCAGCGGAAATTTCAACTATTACAACATGGATAACACGCCGCTCACCTCGGGGATTGTTGTGAAACTCTTCCAGGGAGGGCTTGAAATACCGGGTTATACGGTTACAGTGACCGACGGAACCTATTCGTTTGCCGATCTGTGCCCGGGATCATACCAGGTTAGGGCGACATCCACCGCCTCCACCGATGGCAGTATCAATACCACTGATGCCGTCATGGCAAACTCGTGGGGTGCATCGCCTAGTACTATTGAAAAAGTGAAGTTTTATGCCGGGGATGTCAACCTGGATGGAAGCATCACCGCAACGGATGCGCAACGGATCCAGGCCAATTTTGTCAACAACACTTCCTTTACACGGCCCGACTGGACATTCTGGAATGCCGGAACAACGATAAGCAGCAACCCGGGAACCGAAACGTATCCTGTCGTCGTACTTCCGGATGCCAATAAAACAGTGAATTTTTACGGCCTGTGCACCGGCGATTTCAACCGGAGTTTTACTCCGGGGGCGAAGAAGTCTGCCAGCGCAACCTTGCAGCTTGTTTATGAAGGTGCATTGCAGGCCCGCAGCAACAGGGAGTTCGAACTGCCGCTGCGCCTGGTTCACGCATCACGTGTCGGGGCGGTTTCGCTGATCCTGAATTTCCCGTCGGGCCTGGCGGAGGTTAAGAATGTGCGGATGAACAGCGCCGGCGGAAACCTCGCCTGGACGGTACGCGGCAATGAACTGCGAATCAGCTGGCATTCTGACATGCCGGCCGGCCTTGCGTCATCAGAGACCATGCTGTTCCTGGAGCTGAAAACGAAGGAGGCTTTTGTAAATGGCGCCTCCATCAGGCTGACCCTGGCTTCCGATCCGCTGAATGAGCTTGCTGACGAGCAGTTCGAAGTGATCGGCGATGCCGTGCTGAGTGTTGCGGTTGTGGAGGCATCACCCGACGGAATTGAAAAACTGCCCGTCGCAGAACGAATTTTTATCCGTAACTTTCCCAATCCGTTTGACACGCGTACGGTCTTTGAATATTCCCTGCCTTATAAAGGCATGGTAACCATTGAAATTCAAAGTATTCTGGGCAAAACGATGAAAAGGATAATTTCTGAATACCAGGGAAACGGGCGTCATGCAATAACGTTTGACGCCACACAATTAGCCCCGGGCGTTTATACTGCAACCATCAGGCTTGCTGGCGATAACGGCGAAACTCATGGCACTGTTAAACTGATTAAAACCAGTATTTTAAAATGAAAAATTTCAAATCCTTCATCCTGGTTATATTGATTTCGGGCATTTTACCTGTATGGCAAGCCGTTCAGGCAAACCCATCAGCGGGGCCATGTTCCGGACCAAAAGCAACAATAACCGCTGTGTCTGTCGGCAGTTGCTATAATACGGTTGATTTTCCCGTTACCGTCACCTCTTTTACCAATGTAGGAAGCCTGGCGCTGACATTCGGGTATGACCAGGCGAAGATGACAGATCCTGCCATCGTCAGCCGGAATGCGGCATTTGAAGGAAAATGGGGTGCGTTTTCAGTTACAACAAATCCTGACGGTACGTATAAGATTTCAGGTTACGGACCGGGAATAACCGATGGGGTGACCCTGACTAACGGATCAGTCCTGTTAATCCTGCGATTCAATATTGTTGGCAGTACATCCGCTGCTACTTTGAGTTTCGTGGAAAACATCCAGGGGACGGCATGTGAATTTGCAGGTGTGGCGCCGACATTCACACCATTTTGCGACACTCCCACCGGGTCCTTTTATTTTTCAGGTAACCTTACCCGGGCTCCGGCACTTGCCGCCGGCATCAGTTCAATAACCCATGCGTCGTGCATGGGATGCAGCGACGGGAGCATCACCGCTTCGGTCTCAGGAGGCACACCCTCCTACGGATATCATTGGAACAACGGGCAGTCCCTGGCAACAGCCAGCGGATTATCCAGGGGCAACTACGCGGTTACAGTTACCGATGGCGCCGGTTGTACCGCCACCGCTTCGGCCACCGTCACCCAGCCGGGTTTTTGCACGCTCACGCTGGCAGGGCCAGAAACAATGTGCCAGAATACCGGTGGAAATGTCTATACGACCGAAACGGGGATGATCAATTATGAATGGACGGTTTCTCCCGGTGGCGTAATCACCGCCGGCGGAACAGCGGCCGACCATTCGGTCACCGTTACGTGGACCGGCGCCGGTGCGCAATCGGTCATGATCGGCTACACCACGCCGACACAATGCTATCCCGAACCTGTAACTTTATACGTCCAGGTCAACCCGGTACCATCAACGCTTATTTCCGGGGCATCCACCGTGACCCAGGGGCAAACCGTCACCTATTCAACGCCATACAATTCCGGCAACAGCTACACATGGAACGCAAGCCACGGGAACCCGGAGTTGTGCTTCCCGAACCGCAATTGCCTGACCCTCACCTGGGATTTCCCCTGCGGAATCATCAACCCGGGCTATGTAAGGGTTACCGAAACCGACCAGGCAACGGGATGTTCGGCGACAGCCACGGAGTGGATTACCATTGTGCCGTAATT
>JBAXDH010000205.1:0-4399 GCA_037141055.1 bacterium
ACCGTGCGCTTACGGAAAAGTCCCCGGAACGTGACGATGAACTCTTCGGGTCGCCGTATTATTATTTCCAGATAGACTGGCAGCCCGATAAAATCATCTGGCGCATCGGGCCGTCAAAAGATAAACTGCGCGTGGTCGGGTACATGGACGATAAGGTGACATCGATTCCCAACAACCAGATGCTGCTGATCGTCACCCAGGAATTTCACAACACAAAATGGTGGGTTGGATCAGCCTACTCGCAGGACAATATCCCGTTTCCGAAGGTGGATTACGTTGGGGAAATATATGAACTGACCATCGAATGATCGCCCAACAAAACCTGGAAGGTTTGGGGTAAATACTTCGTGTTCCTTTGCGCCGGACTTTGTGCGACTTTGTGGTTAAATCGTTATCTTTTGATACAACCTTTTGAAACCAAACTAAAAACATCAAAATGAAAGTAATCGTTCTCGGTGCCGGCCTCGTTGGCGGCCCCATGGCCCTCGACCTTGCCGCCGATCCCAAATTCGAAGTGACTGTTGCCGATATCAGCCCGGAGGCACTGCAAAATGTTGTCAAACGGCAAACACAGGGCATCAGGCCAATAACAACCATGGCAGCCGACCTTGCCAATCCGGCAAACGTTACCAGCCTTGTTTCAGGCTTCGACATGGTGATCAATGCAGTGCCCGGATTCATGGGTTTTCAAACCCTGAAAGCCATCATTGAAGCCGGGAAAAACGTTGTCGATATTGCTTTCTTCATCGAAGATCCTTTCGAGCTGGACGAACTGGCCCGCCGGAAAAACGTCACCGCCATCATGGACATGGGAGTGGCTCCCGGCATGTGCAATGTGCTCATCGGCTATGCCGATCATCTCCTCGATGAAACGGAAAACATACTCTATATGGTTGGTGGCCTGCCCGAAGTCCGGGAATGGCCGTACGAATACAAGGCAGTATTTTCACCGGTGGATGTGATTGAAGAATATACCCGCCCGGCACGCTATATCGAAAACGGCAAACTTATCGTCAAACCTGCACTTTCCGACCCCGAATTGCTCAATTTTCCGGGCATCGGCACCCTGGAGGCCTTTAACACTGATGGGTTGCGTTCACTGGCTCATACTGTAAAATGCCCCAGCATGAAGGAGAAAACGCTGAGATACCCGGGGCATATCGAAAAGATGCGTGTTTTGCGTGAAACAGGGTTCTTCAGCCAGGATGAGATCGAGGTCAAAGGTATACGCATCAAGCCGATGGACCTTACTGCAAAGCTCCTTTTCCCGAAATGGAAATTGCAGGAGGGCGAGGTGGACATCACGGTGATGCAGGTGATGGTTGAAGGGAAAAAGGCGGGTAAAAACGTACGCTGCACCTGGGACCTCTTTGATAAATATGATCCCGCAACCCGTATCCATTCGATGGCGCGGACCACCGGGTATTCAGCCACGGTGGCCCTTCGCATGATCGCCGCCGGACTCTACAGCCACAAAGGTATTTCCGTGCCGGAATACATCGGCAGGCATCCTGAATGTGTAAAATACATGTTGGAAGGGCTGAAGGAGCGGGGAGTGATTTACAAAGAAACAATCATCTAGGTTTCAAGACTGGCAACATCCTCCCCTCCCTTTTTTGGGGAGGGGCCAGGGGAGGGGCCTACCCGCAATGCAAATAAGCGTTTACCAGCTTGGTCATCTCCTTTTCATTGTCCTTCAACGTTTCGCGAAGGTTCTGATCCTCGAAATTTTTCAGGTACCTGATCAGCCCGTCGATGATCTTCGGAGGGAAGATCCCATATTCTGCATAAATTTTCCGCTGCTTTTCCAGGGCTTCGGCAGAATGCCAGCATGAGAAAGGCAATTGCTGAAGTTCGCTTACACGTGACTTGTGTTTCTCTTCAAAGATGTTGACATCCACGTATGTTTTCTGCGCAAAGTCAAGTGCGTTTTTCATCTCCATGCCATGCCTGGCTGCAACCGTAAGTCCGGCAAACAACAGGTAAATGTCTGCCGATCCGTCCGGGCAGCGGAACTCGACAGTCTGGCGGCTCCCGAATCCCTGCTGGGTGTCTTTTTCCTGCGGGTTGGCATCGGTGATCATGTCATGTTTGCTGCCCCATCCGAGCGGTACGCGCACGAGGACCGAACGGTTGCGGTCGCCCCAGCAGATGTTTGTCGGAGCTTCCTGGTGCGGCACGAGCCGGAAATAGCTCGTGGGGATCATGTTCCCGAATGCCGTAAGCGACTGCGAAAGGTCGAGGTATCCGGCAATCGCCTTCTTCGCGGTGTCGGAGAGTTTCCCGTCGTCGAGCATCTGGCTTTTGCCGTCTTTCATCAGGCGGGTGTGCACATGCATCCCGCTTCCGGCCTTGCCGGTGGTGATCTTGGGCGCAAAAGTGATGGTGACGCCGTATTTGTATGCCAGGGACCGGAGGATCCATTTTGCAATCATCAGCTGGTCGGCTGCATCTTCCAGCTTCACCGGTGTGAATTCGATCTCGTTTTGTTCAAAGGAAAGGCCCGATTCCGTGAAATTGCCGACTTCGGAATGCCCGTATTTAATGAATCCTCCGCATTGGGCGATGGCGTGCATTGCTTCGGTACGCAGTTTTTCCCATTTGCAGAAGGGTGATGATTCGTGGTATCCGCGCTGGTCAACGGCTTCGAACAACCGGTCCTGTTCACTGATGATGTAATATTCCAGTTCGCCCATGACTTCGAATGAAAAACCGGTCTTTTGTTTCAGCACTTCATGCGACCTCCGCAGGATGTGTTCCGGCGAATTGGCAAAAGGCTGCCCGTCTTTGTCGTAATAGGAGCAGAGGATGTCCAGTGCCGGAATTTCGGAAAAAGGATTCAGGAATGCCGAACGGTACCTCGGAATGACATACAGGTCGGACGAACCGGCCTCCACGTAATTGGGGAAGAGGCTTGAACCATCCACCCGTTCACCGGCCGAGAGAATGCTGTCGAGATGCTGACGGTCCTTGATGATGAAATTCAGTGTTTTTAAACGGCTGTCGGCAGCGGTATACCGAAAATTTAGCATCCGGATGCCTTTGGCTTCAATAAACCGGATGAGATCAGCCTTGGTGAAGTCATCGGCTGGTTTGTCGAGAAAGTGTACGAGTGTGTTGGGATTCAGCGAGATGTTTTCATTCATGGCCTGTTAAAATCAGATGAAATGGAGTATGCGCAAAAGTAAGAATTTTTTATAATTTTGTCACCTGTCATTTGCCTTGTTACATCCCTACCATGTCCAACCCCAACGAAATTATTTTTTTCTCCTGTTTCCTGCTTTTCATAGCCATCATGCTGGGAATCGACCTGGGGTTCTTTCAGAAGAAAAACCATGCGCTGACTTTTCGCGAAGCCCTTGCCTGGACGCTGGTATGGGTCGGCATTTCGCTCGGATTTTACGTGCTGATACGTTTCCACGGAAACCTCATCCACGGAACCGACACGCTGGAAGAACTCACGGCGAGGATCACCAGATTCCGCCATCCGATCGACATCACGGGACTCGGACTTCAGGAGGCAATCAACCTTTACAATAAAAACCTGTCGCTCGAATATATCACCGGGTACCTCATCGAATATTCTCTTTCGGTGGATAACGTTTTCGTCATCGTGATGATTTTCATCTCGTTCAACATCCAGCCGAAATATTTCAAACGTGTGCTTTTCTGGGGAATCCTTGGCGCGGTGGTGATGCGGTTCCTCTTCATATTTGCCGCCAGTGCGCTGATTCAGCGGTTTTCATGGTTCCTCTATGTTTTCGGGGTCATGCTGGTCGTTATCGGGTTTAAAATGGCCTACGATTTCCTGTATGGCAGCAAAGACGACCAGATCGACACTGAAAAACACCCGGTGGTCAGGCTTGTTTCACGTTTTTTCAGCGTAAGCCATGATGAGCACGCCGAGACCTTTTTCGTAAGGCAGCAGGGGAAGTTTTTTGTAACTCCTCTGTTTATCGTGCTGATGATCATCGAATTCACGGATGTATTGTTTGCGGTTGACTCTGTTCCCGCTGTTTTTTCCGTTACGCAGGACCCATACATCGTCTTTTTCTCCAACATTTTTGCCATCCTGGGATTGCGTTCGCTGTTTTTCCTGGTGATGGACATCATGAACCGCTTCCAGTACCTGAAAATGGGGCTCGCTGTGCTGCTGACCTTCGTCGGGGTGAAGATGCTGATTCATTCCGTTTTCAAAATATCGACCAACGTTTCGTTACTGGTCATCGCCTCCATCCTGGTTGCAAGTGTGCTGGCATCCGTTGTCAGGAATATGGTGATCAGGAGAAATTTGAGGGGGTAAAGTGATATGGGAAAAGGTAGCAGGGTAACACCTGTCCGCCCGTCCGCCTGTCTCTAACCCTTCCCAAAGTACCCTGCCAGCAGTTCATTCGCCGCC
>JBAXDH010000206.1:0-4371 GCA_037141055.1 bacterium
CAGAACGTTCTTTCCAGGCATCAAGTTCAGCATCAGGAACGGGATATCCGAGTTGTTTCGCCTTTGCTGCGTGAAAATAGGCTTTCTGAAAGTCTCCTTTTCCTCCATAAACCACAGCGCATACATAATGGGCCCCCATCATGTTGTCGTCAGCCCTGATGGCCCTGTTGCTGTATAGCAGGGCACTGTCGGGGATGTTTTTCTTAAGATAGGCCACGCTCAGGTTAAACAAAACTGTGGCGCTGGCTTTGGAATACTTCAGGAAATTCATGAAATCTGCTATGCCAAGGTCGTACTGGTTGAGGTTGTCGGTATAAACAATGCCCCTTTCCAGGTACATCGAATATTCTTCAGGACTTTTCTTCATGGCTGTCGAGAAATCTGCCGCCGCTTCCCTGTACTGGCCAAGGTGTTTACTGGCGAAAGCGCGGTTGACATAAAATTTATAGTAATTTGAGTCTATCTTCAGGCCGGCATTGCAATCGTCAATCGCTTTGATAAACTGTTCCTCCTGGATATAAATGTATCCCCTGTTCACGTATGCTGAAACACATTTGGGATTCTTTTCAAGAACATCCGTCCACAACGAAATACTGTCCTTCCATACCTGCGACCGGCTGTACGTTAATCCGGAGAAAAGCAGGAGTACTGCGATTCCGCTGTATGTAACAGTCAGTTTAACCTGCTTGTTATGAATACGGTCCAAAGCCCGGAAGAACAGAATAACCACTACGACAAAGATGCCAATATAGGGAATGTATGTGTAACGTTCTGCAATGAATGCCTGGCCAACTGGCAGAAACTGCAATACCGGCAGGATTGTCATCAGGAAAAACAAAAGGCCGAAGCTTATAAACGGGTATTTCTTCCAGGTCATGACCAATATCACACCTGTTATAAGCAATACCAACGGGGATAAATAGAAATACCATTGCAACGTGGAACCCGGTCCGAAAGGATATTCGTGAAGGCACGTCAGTCCGAACGGAAGCAGAAATTTATACAGGTAAACTGCAATGCCTGCATTGCCGTAAAAAAACGCATCAAAATATGAAATACCGATGGGGTTTACCGCTTTATCGGCGCGCTGGGCATAAATGGCAATAATACCAAATACAAGAGCCAGCGCAAAGTACGGGACTTTTTCCAGCACAGTTTTTAAAGTGATTTTTCTTGACTTGAAGAAGTCAACGAGCAGGAGCACCAGGGGGAATGTGACAGCCTGTGCTTTTGACAGCAAAGAGAAGAGGAAGGCGATTATTGTTAATAAGAAATAGAGCCAGTTGTTTGTCTTCAGATACAGCAGATATGTAATCATTCCCAGTAAAAAATAAAACGTGTACAACAGGTCCTTGCGTTCAGACATCCAGGCTACCGATTCAACATGCATCGGATGAATTCCAAACAACAATGCGATGAACAAGGCGTATTTAACCTGGTTGTTCAGCAGAAGATAACACGCCACATAAACAAGGGCAGTGTTTGCCAGATGCAACAGCAGGTTATGCAGGTGGTAGCCGTAGGGAGTTATTTTGACAAATGAATAATCAAAGGCAAAACTTACCATTGTAAGAGGATGATAATTTCCCATGTAAAACGAAGAGAAAATTTTCGAAAGGTTGCTGAAGGAAAGGTTTTTGATCAGATCATTATTCATGACATAAATGATGTCGTCCCAGTTAACGAATTCATTCTGCAGTGTAGGATACAGGGAAATAAATGTTGCAAGCAGCACCACCGGCAGCAGGAGATGGGAATATCCCTGGCCGGATTTGAATTGATTCTGGGGAGGTTTTTTCTTCATGGCAAAAGTCAGATGCTTATTTCTTTAATGCAGGGTTCAGCTGGCTTGCTTTATCGAAGCATGGAGCAGCAAGTTCGGGTTTGTTCATGCTTCGGTACGTTATGGCCAGGAAATAATAGGCATTGGCACTCTCCGGGTCATATTCAATGGCTTTTTTAAAATTTACCACGGCTGAATCCATTTTGCCCAGTGTGCCATAGGTGCTGCCAAGGTTGCAATATGCATCGGCATAGTGCGGATCCAGGGAAAGCGCCTTTTTATAGAGTTCCAGGGTTTTTGGATAATCGCCTTTTTGAAAATAGATGATTCCCATGTTGGCATAAGGAACAGCCTCGGTCGGGTTCAAGGCAATCGATTTGTAATAGTTTTCCAGGGCTTTTTCATTATCACCCAGCCGGAACCAGGCCAGGCCCAGCTGATGGTAGCATTCGGCATAAGAGGGGTAAATTGCCAACCCTTTTTGAAATTCTTCAGCAGCCTGCTGCATTATTTTACGATATTCCTGCGGGTCACTTTGTTCCTTTGCCCTGTCGCGCAAAGTAAGGCCCCAGTAATAGCGAAGATGCGCACTGTCGGGCGATCTTCCGATATCGGCCGAAAACAGCGCCCACTGGTCTTTCCATTCGCTGTTCCTGGCAAGGGTTTTAATACTGTAAAGCCCCAGAATCACTCCGATGACAACCCAAAGGGCAGGAAAACGTTTAAAAAGTGCGGCAGGCCTGTAATCAGTAATCAGTTCTGTTTTAATTTTGAAGACACGCAGGATGAGCCATCCCAGCACAATGGCAAATCCAACCGAAGGCAGGTAAAGAAACCGCTCTCCGAAAGAGGAGCCGATCAGGACAAACAGGTTGCTGTATATGCTAAACGTGATAAGGTACAAAAGGATGCCAAATGCAGGTATTGTTCTTTTCCTGATGTTTGCCAGGGCATATGTCAGGGCAGCCAGATAAAGGACAAGGGAGATGATGGCCAGCGGATTGCTCCAGCCTGTGACGGGAATCTGGTTATAGGAATAATCCGAGACAAGCTGATATGGAAATACCAGTAAAAACATATACTTCCCCATGATCAATACAGCCATGGCAATGCGCGTCGATATATCGGGAGCCGCCATCAGGAGGTTGTCGACAACCGAAATAACGGAAGGCACATCGAACTGCACCAGTACGGATTTTCGGATCAGAAGATACGCCAATGCAGGAATCACCATGATCCCGGAAGCCAACAGGTTTTTTTTAATCCCCGCGGTTGCAAAAAACCATGCCAGGAGCGGGAATACTGCCAGCATGGTAATGGCTCCCTCTTTTGACATAAACGAAAGGAAATAAGCAATTACCGCCAGTATTAAATAAAGGATTTTGTTTTTTTTCAGGTAATCCGTGAAGAAAATCAGTGCGACAAATATGAACAGAATGGAGAGAATCTCATCCCTGCTTTTAATGTTGGCAACCACTTCCGTATGGATCGGGTGGGCGGTCCAGATCAGCGTCACCAAAAGTGGCAATAAAGGACTTTCATTAACGAACAGTTTCCTCAGAAGAACAAACAGAAGGCAACAACTGAGGGCAAACAGCAGTACATTAAAAAAGTGATGCAGGGCAGGTGTGTTGGGCGAAATGTTCCATTCCACGGCAAACATGATCAGCGACAACGGACGGTAGAGGTCATCGGTGAACATGTTAATCCCATAGCGGTAAGGAGTTTGCAGGATGAGCGGTATCGCGGCGACACCTCTTTTTACGACCCAGTTGTCTTTCAGAACTCCAAAATCATCCAGTACAAACTTATTCGGTATCGAATTTGCATAAAGAATAAATGCCAGGATGAAAACAATAAGAATCCATATCCGGTCCGGAAATTCAAATGTTTTTTGCGCAGACGAAGGTGATTTTACAACAACTTTTTTTATCCCGGGGTTCCTGGAACTAAACTGATTCATTAACGGATTTTTTCTACCGGTTTATAAATTTTGAAGGAGCCGATCCCGGTTTTATGCAAAAAGTGATTGACAGAGGTTTTTAAAACGCCCAGACCGTAAATCGAACTTCTTTTGAAATTGATGGACGATGCTTCGGGGAAGTAATTTGTCGGGCACGTTATCTCCGCTATTTCAAATCCGGCCATGAATATTTGGGAGAGCATCTGGTTGTCGAAGACAAAATCATCAGAATTGGCTTTATAGTTTATTTTCTCCAGTACTTCCCGTGAAAAGGCCCGATATCCGGAATGGTATTCGGAGAGTTTCTGGTTGATGAGGATATTCTGGGTCATGGTGAGTATCCGGTTGAAAAAATATTTATACTTCGGCATCCCGCCGCGGAGGGCACCGCGTCCCAGGATCCTCGATCCGATCACAACCGGATATAGCCCGCTTGCAATCATATGGGCCATGGGAGGGATCAGCATAGGCGTGTACTGGTAATCGGGGTGGAGCATGATTACGATGTCGGCCCCCAGGCTTAATGCTTTGTCGTAGCATGTTTTCTGGTTGCCGCCGTAGCCTTTATTTTTGTCGTGCACAAACACTTTAAGGCCCAGGGATTCTGCTGTTTTGACGGTATCAT
>JBAXDH010000207.1:0-4351 GCA_037141055.1 bacterium
AACTGGCATCCTATGCATTTCCGTCTCCGATTGTTCCGGCTAACTGGATTAATGGTGGGGCGAATTTGAAATTTAAGGTTAGTGGAATTCTATCATATAACAGTGATCCGAATGCACCAATTCCTTTGGTTGGATTTACAGTTTTACTTAAAACAAATCCCGGTAATATTACTGTTGGCACGACTACTACAAATGCTTCAGGGTACTATGAATTTTCAATTGCTAATGGGAATTACATTATAGAATCTGCTGCGCCGTCTGGTACTATCTGGTCTGCAGATCTGGACGACGTTATTGCAATGTTTGACTATGTAGGGGGTGTTCCCTTACCAGATTCGAATCCTTTAAGACTAATCGCTGGCGATGTAAACCAGAATGGTGATATTGATTTGGATGATGTTATTGATGTTTTTTATAAAGTTGGCGGAGAAACTCTTCCTGATTACACGGCACCCGAGTGGGTCTTTGGGAATCTTACATTAACTGTTAACTGTGCAGACTTGCCCAACCAAAATTTAATGGGTCTCAATTCAGGGAACGTTTTAGGGTCGAATCCAACTCCAAATCCTTAATTTTATTCAAACCTTTTTAAAAAAATAACACACATACTATATGAAAAAGAAAATCAAGTTGATAATAAGTGCAATCGCAATGCTTGTTTTAGTTATTGCTTTTGACTATGCAAATGCACAAGCTCCTATATGCGTTGTGAATTACAATGCAACAGGGTTAGTCCCAGGTGCAACAATTACTGTTCCTATTACTCTCACAGGAACTACTGTTGGGAACTTTCAGTTCATCCTTCAATATGACCGTGATGTATTAACCTATGTTAGTGAGACCCATTCAGTCCCATCTGGCCTTTTTCAAGTATTTGAGCCATTTACTAACGCTACATTGCCTGGTCAGGTATTCACAAAAGTACAATTTGGGTACACTGGCGGCTCTCCTGGTTATACTTACTCAAACCAAACAGTAGTTAACCTACAGTTTACTTTTAATGGTGGTTCTACAAATATTGTCTTTTATAATAAATCCCTTACAGTTTTAAACACAGGTGCACAATTTACATATATTAAAGCTAATCCGTACGGGACCATTAACCTTGCAACGACATTTACCAATGGTTCAACCAGTGGTTCCTATGCCACACTAACCTCTGTTTCCGGTGGTGGCGATTGGGAAACAGCAGCTACCTGGGTTGAAAATAAGATCCCTTCGAAGGCATACGATGTGTTCATTACAGGAAGTACTGTTACTGATACTTCAACGACTGGCAGGTGCCACAATTTAACCATCAATGCAGGTGGACAATTGACAGTTAATGCAAGCAAATCTTTAGCCGTTGCCGGTAATTTCCACCTCAAATCGGATGCCACATCTACTGGTTCCTTTATTAGCTTTGGAACCACCACAGTAACAGGAACGAACACCGTTGAGCGTTACACAACCGGGAACTGGAATGGCGTCTGGCCGGACCCACCTGGAACTATCTGGCATTATATTTCATCTCCCGTATCGGGAGGCACCATCAACTCCTACCTAGGCTCACTATTGAATCATTGGAACGAGTCTACTGCCTTGTGGGTACCTGAAACATTGCCTGTTACCAATCCTTTAGTTGTTAACAAGGGTTATTCAACAGCCACTACCAGCAACCAGGTCATTACGTTCACCGGCGGAACCTTAAACTCAGGAGATCAAACAATAGGCGGGTTAACAAGAACAGGTACCGGCGGATTTTCCGGTGCTAACCTTGTAGGCAACTGCTATCCATCCGCATTCACATGGAATGACGCTTATGTTACCAGGACCAATGTAGATGCTGCCGCTTACTTCTGGAATGGAGCAACCTATGCATCTTACCTGTCAACTGATGCCAGTTTCTTTAAGATTCCGGCCGAGCAGGGATACTTTGTTTTCGTCACCAGCGGCTTCACAACAGGCTCGATGAATATCAGTAATGGTGGCCGTGATCACGCTGGTGTTTACCTCAAAAGCTCAGCGATTGATCAGTTGTCCTTAAAGGTAAATGGTAATAATCTGGAAGATATCACATCGATCCGTTTTAACACAGCTTCAACCGAAGGATTCGATGGAGAATATGATGCCTTGAAATTATGGGGTGTTACAGCATGTCCTCAGGTTTATTCCATCATTCCTGAAACAAACCTTTCAATTAACTCCTTACCAAGTGTCACTTCACAAACCGTGATCCCGGTAGGATTCAAGGCAGGTGTAGCTGATACTTATACCCTCACCGCTTCAGGTATGGAAACATTTACACCCGGTACACAGATTTTCCTTGAAGATCTCGTCACCAGCCAGGTTCAGAACCTTAACACGAACCCGGTTTACTCGTTCAGCGCTGTTGCCGGTAGCCCTTCACAACGTTTTAACCTGCATTTTTCACCTGTGGGTATGCCAGAAGGTAAAACCAGTAACATTAAAATCTATGCAGCCAATCATTTCGTGTATGTGAACATTCCGACCGAAATGAGCGGGACCATCACCATTTATGACCTGCTTGGAAAGGAGATCACCCACCAGCCCATTCAGTCAAACGGATTGAACAAAGTTAACCTCAACGTACAAACCGGCTACTACCTGGTGAGGGTTCTCGGAGATAATGCCACCGTAACGGGAAAAGTATTTATCCAATAATATTTTAAATCAATCGCATATACTAAATATAAAATATTCATTATGAAAACATTAAAATTAATATTGGTACTTTTCGCCTTCATGGTGCTGCCTATGCTCAGCTTTTCAGACACACCCCCTCCCCCTCCTCCTGGTGGCTCAGGCGGCCCCGGTGGCGGAGGCACGCCTGTTGGCGCGCCTATCGATGGCGGAATGGGCATTTTGCTTGCACTGGGGCTGGCTTATGGTGGGAAGAAGTTATACAGCATGCGTAAGGAAAAGGCTGAACCGGAAACAGGAGAATAAATTCTTATCCTAATCGGCTCTCCTGCCAGGGAAAAGTGGGTCTGTTGCCAGAATCCTCTTTTCCCTGGTCGTTGGGCTGAAAGAATAATTCATTTTAACATTTTTTACCACACCAGATGATGTGTTCTTTTATAAAACAGAACACATCATTTTATATACCTAAAAACCAGTATGAGACGTCTATTAATTCTGATCACATTCATTGCCATCGCTGCAACGGTAAATTCGCAAACATTAAAAAGATCCCAGATCCCAGAAATGGTGAAAGGGCAATTCATGTTCACTTTTCCACAAACCCAGGACTCTGTGCACTACCCGGTAACATGGGAACGCGACGGGGCAAACTATAAGGCAAGCTTTAA
This sequence comes from bacterium, assembly GCA_037141055.1. Classification (GTDB taxonomy): domain Bacteria; phylum Bacteroidota; class Bacteroidia; order Bacteroidales; family FEN-979; genus CAIVAT01. The sequence continues at coordinate 3,312 of JBAXDH010000207.1, forward strand.
GTTGTATGAGGCAAATGCTTATGTAATTCTTGACAGCCAGGGTAAGACACAAAAGATCGTTCGCCGGATTTCTATTGACCATCTGCCCCCAAAAGCGCTGGAAGGTATCCGCCAGAAATACGGGACCGTTGAACCAAAATATGTTATAAGAGTTACGGATGAGAACGGTAAGGAAACCTACCAGGTAACGATGGAGATCACAGAGTTCTTTGCCCCTGATGGAGTAATAACAGCCGGAAAAAAGGAGAATATCGACACCAAAATGACACTCTCCCCAAAAAAATAGATCCCCAAAACCTAAGCCGGTAAAAACCGTTGCCAACCCGGCGGTTTATACCGGCTTATTTTTTCATATCCCTCCCACTGGCAGACCTCTCGAATTGAATTATTGATCGATCACAATTGTACCAGTTGGGATCAAGAAACCAACTGCTATTTAGTGACCCCTCCCCGCCCTCCCCTTGCATGGGAGGGATTTGCAGGCTTCCCCCTCTGTTCATGAAATTAAACCACTTCATGGCTGTTTGAAAGTCTGTTTTTCCTATATTTGTGGTAGATCAACCACAATTGAATGAAAAAACCACCCAGGAAAGCTACCGTTCATGAAAAGCAGGTTGGCCGCAACCGTATTCAGGTAATCCTGTTTAAAGACCGTGCCGCGAAATGGTGCAGTTCCCACCGGTGGTTCATCATTTTAATGATCATTGCCTGTTCTGCATTGTTCCGGGTGGTATATTTTATTCAGTTGAACAGCACCGACCTGATTAATAATCACCTATGGCAGGAAGGTGACATGTCGTTCACAGATCAGTGGGCGCGGCATATTTCGAAAGGGGGTCTTCTTTCCGATACGGTCATGCACCCTCTCCATCTCTGGACAAAAGAGGTTGCTGCCCACTATTTTTCAGATCATCCCGGAGAATTTTTACGATACAAGAAGGAAGCAGGAGCGGATTCATTGACAACAGGTCCTGCTAAATTATTATGGGACAAATGGTACGGAGGGAAACAGTTTCACCAGGAACCACTGTATGCTTATT
>JBAXDH010000208.1:0-4266 GCA_037141055.1 bacterium
ATTTCCCGGGTTGTTCTGCACATGGCACCAGCGAGGAATTTGACAGTACCCTCAAACTGGTGCTCAAAACCCTGGATGTGGAACTGGAAGACATTCCCGACTGGAATTGCTGCGGCGCCACCTCTGCCCATGTCATGACCGAGAACCTGGCCTATGCCCTTCCGATGCGCAACCTGGTCCTGGCCGAAAAACTGGAAAACACCACCATGGGCATCGCCTGTGCATCATGCTATCAGCGCATGAAGGTAACCAAGGTGCACATGGATGAAAACCCGGAACTGGCGAAACGGATCAATACCACCGTTGTGGAAGAAGGCACTTACAAGGGAACTGTCGACGTGAAATCGATGCTGCAGTATTTTTACGAAGACATTGGCATAGAAATCATCAGGGAAAAAGTGACAAAATCACTTGCCGGACTGAAAGTTGCCTGTTACTATGGCTGCCTTCTCACCAGGCCGAAAAACATCACAAAGTTCGATTCCCCGGAGTACCCAGTTTCCATGGACCAGATATGCGAAGCATTGGGCGCCACCGCAACTGAATTCGATTTTAAAACGGAGTGCTGCGGAGCATCCTTCTCCATTTCAAACACCGAAGTCGTTCTCAATCTGAGCGGTAAGATCCTGGAAATGGCAAAAGAGAGTGGAGCCCATGCCATCGTGGTGGCCTGTCCGCTGTGCCAGTCCAACCTCGACATGCGGCAGCCGGACATTGAAAAGCAGCAGGGTGTGAAATATGACATTCCTGTTTTTTACATCACCCAGCTCATGGCGCTTGCCTTCGGAAACCCGGTGAGCCAGCTGAAGTTCCCCAAACACATCGTTCCGGTTGAAGGGGCGCTGGCCAACATCGGCAAAGTTGCCCCTGTGCCTGAAAAAGTCAAGAAACCCATCAAAGCTGTCGAAGCAGAAAGCGAGGATAAATAATGGCAAGAGTAGGAGTTTTCGTTTGTTTTTGCGGCGCCAATATTGCCGACTATGTCGATGTTCCCCAGGTTGTTGAGGAGGTCAAACGCATCAGGGAGGTAAAATACGCCATTGAATATAAATACATGTGTTCCGACCCGGGACAAGGGATGATCCGTGATGCCATTGTGCAGAACAAACTCACCTCCATCGTCGTGGCTGCCTGTTCCCCGCGGATGCATGAAAAGACCTTCCGCAAGGCATTGTCCGATGCCGGCATGAACCCATACCTGCTGGAGGTCGCCAACATCCGGGAGCACTCCTCGTGGGTGCATCAGAAGGATAAAAAAGCAGCAACTGAGAAGGCCATGGACCTCTGCCGCATGGCTGTGGCCAAATCCATTGCCAACGAACAGCTGCACGAAATCTCCGTTCCTGTGACCAAGCGCGCACTGGTAATTGGCGGAGGAATTGCCGGCATCCAGGCAGCGCTTGACATTGCCGATGCCCGTATCCCGGTGGTGCTGGTTGAAAGAAGCCCGTCCATCGGCGGAAAAATGGCCCAGCTTGATGAGACCTTCCCAACCCTCGATTGTGCCCAGTGCATCCTCACCCCTAAAATGGTGGATGTCGCATCCCATCCCTACATTGAACTTATTCCTTACTCTGAAGTTCTTGAATTACAGGGTTTTGTTGGCAATTACAAAGTCAAGATCAGGAAAAAAGCTTCCTATGTCAACTTCAAGACCTGTACAGGTTGCGGCGCCTGCTGGCAGAAATGCCCGGTAAAAGTTGCAAATGAGTACAACATGGGCATCGACAAGCGGAAAGCAATCTATACGCCGTTTCCGCAGGCAGTACCTAATAAACCGGTCATCGACGCCGAACACTGCACCATGCTCCTCAAGGGAAAATGCGGCATCTGTGCCAAGGTTTGCGAAAAAGGGTCAATCGATTATACGATGCAGGATGAGATCATCGAACGCGAAATCGGCGCGGTGGTTGTGGCAACCGGTTACGACATGTGGGATCCTTCACCATACGAAGAATATGGCGTAGGCCGTTTCAAGGACATCATCACCTCCCTCGAATTTGAACGCATGGTCTCAGCCAACGGTCCGACCAACGGGGTTCCGATGCGCCCGTCGGATGGCAAAGTGCCCAAAAACGTGGTTTTTATCAAATGCGTCGGCTCCCGCGATGAAGCAAAAGGCATCTCGTACTGCTCGAAAATATGCTGCATGTACACCACCAAGCATACCATTTTACTGCATCATAAGGTACACGGTTCACATGCCTATGTGTTCTACATGGACATCCGCGCAGCCGGAAAGGGTTACGAGGAATTTGTGAAACAGGCCCAGGTAGATACCGGTACAACATATCTTCGCGGCCGTGTTTCAAAGATTTACAAGAAGGGTGACAAACTGATGGTTCGGGGTGAAGATGCTCAGATCGGCCAGGTTGTGGAAGTGGAAGCCGACCTTGTCGTACTGGCAACCGCAGTTTCCGCCCCGAAAGACAACCCGGATCTCGCCCGTTTGCTGGGTATTTCCTACGACAAATACGGGTACCTGTCGGAAGCACATCCAAAGCTTCGCCCTGTGGAAACAGCCAAGGCAGGGATTTTCCTGGCCGGCTGCACCCAGGCGCCCAAAGACATTCCTGAAACAGTGTCGCAGGCATCAGCCTGTGCTGCCAAGGTTTGCGGCCTTTTTGCCGGCGATACCATGAAAAAGGACCCGATGGTCTCCACCATCAACAATGAATATTGTTCGGGTTGTCAGAATTGCGTGAAAGTGTGTCCTTATGGTGCCATCGTCACGGATGATGTTCCCATCGGGCACGGTTCAAAGGAACTTCGCACCGTTGCAAAGATCAACGAAGGCGTTTGCCAGGGTTGCGGTTCCTGCGTGGCAATCTGCCGCAGCATGGCCATCAACCTTGCCGGGTTTACCGATCCTCAAATCATTAACGAGATAGTTTCAATCTGATGGAAGCAGAAGTAAAAAATCAACTTGTAAGCATCGAGAAACCCGAGCTGGTTGCCCCTCCCAACTGGGAACCGGTGATCATGGGTATCCTGTGCAACTGGTGTTCATACGCCGGGTCGGATCTCACAGGGACATCGCGAATCCAGTATCCGCCCAACATCCGCATCATCAGGGTGCCCTGTTCGTCGCGGGTTGATCCGTGGTTCCTGATCAAATCGCTGCAGACTACGGCCGACGGCGTCCTGGTTTCGGGATGCCACCCCGGCGACTGCCATTACATCAGCGGGAACTATTTTGCCCGCCGGCGTTTCCTGGTGACCAAGAAGCTGCTGAATTTTGTGGGATTCCACGAAAACAGGATACAATTCTCCTGGGTTTCGGCTGCAGAAGGTCCCAAATTCGCCAAAGTGGTGAGCAAGGTAACCGAAGACATCAAGAAGCTCGGCCCGCTTCATTTGTATAAAAAAGAAAATTTCGAAAAGAAATGAACTATACGAAACAGATCCAGGATATCGCGGCAAAGCTTTTTGCTGAAGGAAAGATCGACGTTTTCGTTGGTTACCGCATGAACGGTTTCGACGACAACCAGGTCCCGGTGCTGATCACCGATCCGCAGGATGTATCCAAGCTGGTATTTACCGACAAATCGGTTTTCAACCTTGTGAATTACCTGAAAACCGATCATACCCGCAGAAAACGGGTGGGCATTGTGGTAAAAGGCTGCGACAGCCGTTCGCTGAATCTCATGCTGACCGAGAACCAGGTAAAGCGGGAGAACCTGCACGTTGTTGGAATCTGCTGCGAAGGAGTGACCGACGAGGCGGGGCAGAAGATGCAGAACTGCACCGAATGCGTGGTTCCCGATGCCGTGGTCAGTGACGAGCTCCTGGGCACACCTTCCGGCCAGAAACCTTACATGGTTAATGTGGACATTGCCGCACTGGCCAACAAACCACTGACCGAACGCGGGGCATACTTCGAAGAGGTATTCGAAAACTGCATCCGCTGCAATGCCTGCCGCCATTCATGTCCGCTGTGCTACTGCGCGAAATGCTGCATCGACCAGGAGACTGCCACGTTGTACAACGGTGCAAACACCACCTCAGCGGCATTCCATGCCCTGATGACCTGGTCGCTTCACCTTGCCGGCCGGTGTGTCGATTGCCGCAACTGCGAAAAAGCCTGTCCGAGCCACCTCCCGTTGCACTTATTGCACAAGCAGAATGAAAGTGTGATCTATGAGAACTTCCAGGAGCACCTGGCCGGGGTCATACCCGAAGACCGCGGCGCCTTCTACAAATACAGTCTTAAAGATCCCGATGATTTTATCATGTAATCCGAATCAGAACTTATGAGCGTTGAAA
>JBAXDH010000209.1:0-4203 GCA_037141055.1 bacterium
GGCATTTGGTGCTGGTGCAGCCGGTACTTGTTGTGATTGTCAGGCAAACATGGTAAACACCACTTACTGCAAAGGTATGCCAGGGGTCCTGCGTGTGTGCCGTAGAGCCGTCGCCAAAATTCCAATAGTATGTCGTTACAGTCGCCCCTGCAGGCACGAAACTGGTGCTGTTGAAGTGATAGGAGAGAAGGTTGGTCGAGTCGTGATAATAGGTGAAGGCTGCTTCACAATTGGTGGCGTGCAGGCAGATCACGAAATTGACAACCGCCGGTGTGCTGGTGCTCAGGAAGGTCTGCTGGTGTATCACATTGTTGCAGTCGTGTGTCTTTACAATAAAGGTAACAGGGCTGGCGGTCGGCACATTGGAGATGGTACAATCATAGCCACCGCCCGGACCTGTAAGCCGGGTGGCATAGAAAAAAAATCCGCTTGAACTATCTGAGGTAATGATCACTTCATGGTTTGCAATGGGCGCCCCTGTTGAATCGGCAGTAACCGTTCCGCTGAGGTGAACCGACATCGTTTGTGCCCCTGCAAACGCCAGGGTGCCGAGAATAAAACTCAAAAGAAAGAAGATTTTTTTCATGTGTTCGGTTTTATGATTATTGCTAATTAATTGACACACCATTACAATGCAAATATATGCTTATAATTGAAGACCCTAACATATGGAAATAGGTTGCCTGTGATTATCGGATTTTGAAATATTTTTTCAAAACTGTATCCGAAGCTGAACTTACCGACGGTTTTTTTTGTAAAACACAAACATGTAAGTGCTGAAAATCAGTGTTGTGGCACATTGGATGAGGATTGGTGTTGAGAACATCCCTGTCTGTATCACGGTTAACTGGATCAGCATAAACTTTAACAGGTAGTAAATTGTTTTGCTGAGGATAATGCTGAGCAATATCGCGGGAAAAACAGATTTCATTTTCGTTGCCAGTGAATAAAACAACAATACATTCATGGATAACTCCACCGAGATGAGGATCATTTTTGGCAGGGCCGGATGGCCGGAGATCAGCAATGAAAACAAGGGCATGGTCAGCGCCAGGATAAAGGCATTTGTTCTGCCGGTATGCACCATCGCCAGGATCAGCATCAGCCGCATCGGTTCGATCAGGTATACCGGCAAACTGATCAGGTGGGAAATCGACGGCACCAGGTAGATAAATGCCAATGCACTAAGGTCCGTAAAAATGCTGACCAGGGTTGCCTTTCCGGGTATTATTTGACTAATGGCTTTCATTTTAAATACTTGGTTTGCAGAATAGGTTAACCAGGGTCATAGCTTTATTATTTTAATGGTTTGTTTTGTGTTATAATCGTTCAGCAGCATCAAATATAGTCCATTTTTGAGATTTGAAAGGCATATTTGCGTTGATATTTGATTCCTTACCTTGCCGGTGAGGAATACTTTCCCGTCAGGGTCGGTTATTGAGTAGCTGAAAACATGCCTGTCAGGGTTTGAAATGATGATAAAATCACTGGACGGATTGGGATAAATGCGGATGTTCATCCGGCTGAGGTCGTCATTCAGTCCGTTGCCGTGTTCGTGTACTTTGTAAAGTTCAATGCCATTTCCTGTTCCGAGATTGCGTGTGTATTGTTTGTGCAGCGAATCATTCCAGTGTTCGTGAACACCGAGGGAGGCAAAAAGAATTCCGTCGTTGTCGGGATCATACCTGATGCCATGTGGCCATCTCATCGAGTCGGCTGCCTGGTGCAGGTAATCATCCACACCGAACCAGTTGGGGCGACTTTCTGCAATGGTCGGGCCGTTGTATTCGGTGCGCAGAAAATCATGGCAAACCGATTCAATGGCTACCGGGTCGAGTGACATAAATACGGACGAACACCAGTTGCCGTTAAACGGAATGGATGTCCATTTTTCGGGAACACCGCCGGCATCTTCACCGGGATACAGGCCATCCACGATGATCAGCAGGTTTTTGCCGCTCAGCAGGTTGTGCATCATGATATCTGTTTGCACCCGGTACAGGCCATAGCCAAGTCTTGACGGGTTGTCGTAGTTGTCCATCAGGCCCTTGTGAAGATGCAACGCCCAGGTGCGTGTAAAGGAACCAAAGTGATTCTTGGCGGCGAGGGTAATGCCGGCGGTACTGTGCGCCTTCATGGACGGGATGTTGACCAGGTAATCCATCTCTTCAAAAATGGTAAACAGTTTGTCAGAAACCGCATCAGGCATCACGGTTCCGTGGTCGGAGAAAAAGACTTTGTCGTTTGCTGTAACCACAACAGGCACCCTTCCCATGGCTGCAATATCCAGTTCGGGATGAATCAGGTTGTTGCCCAGATAATTGATTCCGGGAAACTCACCGTGCCAGAGATCGTAGAACTCCTTATATATATTGCGTGCCGGATCTCCTATGAAAATCATCTCCTGGGGAATCTTGGCAACATTGACCAGTTGCCTGAGAACAGACAGCACAAGGAACGGGTCGGTTTCCGACATGAAAGGGTTGATGGCGAGGTCATCCGTGCGGCCGAGGTCCGAATGGTAATGCCCGCCGGCAATGCCGCCATTGGCCGAAGTTGCATTGATCTTGATGAAGATCTTCTCACCGGGAGTGTAGCCTGCATTCCCCTTGCCGTGGTGGTTATTGTAAAATCTGAAGATAAGGTCCCAGGCACCGGCATTGTCAGATGCACCCGTCAGCGCCATCACCGACCTGGTGATCATGCTGTCGATTACCTGCTGGTTGTTGTTCTTTTCCATGAACCAGGCATCATCCGCCGGATCGATCACCCCGTTGTTGTTGGAAGTGTTGATGCATTGCCCGTTGGTCGCATGCGGATCCCACATCCAGACCACCCTTCCCGGGAAAATTCCTTTTGCTTCGCCCATCGGATCGTTGGGGGTGAAATAGCCCTTCACTGGCAGCGTATTGCCTGCCTTTGTGATGAATGGCAGGGAGGTATGGGAAACGAAGAACAGAAATCCGGCAATGCTTAGGAAAATAAATGCTAGGGAATACCTTGAAGCGGTGAGCAATTTCCGGAAACGGGTAAAGGCAGAGGCAGCGCCTCCCAGGCTGACAAGGTACAGAATAAAACCAGCCATGAATGGTGCCGTTGCCTGCATGCAGGGATATGAAGCCCGGCTGGGTTTGGGTATAACCCTGATCAGGAACCACGTTGTTGCCAGCACCCCAATTACAAAGAATACAACCCCTTTCGGAATTTTCTTCATCTTCAGTGAGATGATTATCTCCTGAAATTTCTTTGGTAGATGAGGAAAAGGATTGTACATGGCTCTGTTGGATCCAGGTTTAATCTCGCCTAACTTTGCTGCTTCTCCTTCGGAAACTTGACGGTTTCTTTTGGTTCCACAATTTTTTTTGTCAGAAACGCGCCTAGCAGCTGGCCAAGACCGCCTCCTGAGTCATTGCTTGTAACAAGGGTGTCCGGAACCACCTTGACATTGCCGGAGGCAAGTTTTTCTGCAACCTGAACCGCGATAACCCCTTCCTGTCCGATGGCCTGACGCTGTTTTTCATAGGCTTCGGCAGTGGCTGTTCCTTCGGCAAGGATGGCAACTCCTTTTGCCTTACCGATGGATTCGATCCCTGACGCTTCACCTGCTTTTTCGAGGCGGGTCGATTCGCCTTTCCCTTCAGCCTCCTTGATTGCCTTAAGTTTCCGGTTCTCAGCAATTTTTACTTCAATTTCCGACTGTACCAGGTCAACCTGCTTGTCGGCTTCGGCAGTTGTTTTTGCCATGGCAATGCGGGTTTGCTGTGCTTTTTGCTGCTCCACATACATCGCCTGTTCCTGCTGGGCAATGATCCGGTCGGTTTGCGTTTTCATCAGGTTTTCGGGCAATTGGATCTGGCAGATCAGCACGGAAACCAGCTCAACATGGTATTTTTCCAGTTCGCGGCGGGCGCGGTCTTCAGCTTTTTGCTGTTCTTCATGCCGGTTTTGCATGAAACTCATGGCCGATGTGGTGGATGCCTGGTTGCGGAAACTGGAATCGATCATCGGGTGGATTACGTGCTCGATGAGGTTCTGGATCGAACCGATCTTTGCAACCATATAGGGCGATTGGTCGGGACGTACGCGGATGACTACTTTTACGGCAACCTTGATTTCAAAACCGTCGTTCGAAACCGCGACCAGCGGATCGAACGGCGTGCTCTGGTTTTCATCCCAGTCGATGGTGATGTTGGTGGTGTCGAC
>JBAXDH010000210.1:0-4079 GCA_037141055.1 bacterium
CCCCATACAAAGAACTGGAAAAAATTCATCAGGATTAAACGAAGTTTTATTCCCATCAGGGTTTTCTTTTAAGTGAAAATAAGTCGGGTTTTGGAAATTTATTTGCGCTTGTTAAGTTCATCCCGTATTTTCGAGGCTTTCTCGTACTCTTCATTCTCGATAGCGCCCTGCAGCATCTCCTTAAGTTCTTCGGTAGGAGCATCTGCAAATGAAGTTTGTTCGATGGGCTCCTCTTCAGGAGATGGCTCTCCCTGTTTGAGCATTTCGGCCTCTTCTTCCATCAGGATACCTGCGGCTGACATGATACTTTCATAGGTAAAGACCGGGCAGCTGAAACGCAAGGCCAGTGCAATGGCATCTGAAGTTCGGGAGTCGATCTCCTTGATATTATGGCCGTCGGTACAAATAAGCTTGGCGTAAAACACTCCTTCGCTGAACTTGCTGATCACCACTTCGGTGACTTCGATGCTGTATGCATCCGCGAAGGCTTTGAATAAATCATGTGTCAAAGGGCGGGGTGTGCGGATTTTTTCAAGTTCAATGGCAATCGACTGCGCTTCAAATCCGCCGATGATAATTGGCAAACGCCGGTTCCCTTCATGTTCACCCAGAATAAGTGCATACGCCCCGCTTTGTGACTGACTGTATGACATTCCGATGATATCCAACCTGATTTTTTCCATATTTTCGCTCCCGGGGTTTCCTAAATACAAACCTACGGGAATTTTCCCTAACAGACAAAAGATGTTCAAAAATTCTGTGTTTTCTCAAATTTCTTTCTATTTTTGTGAACAGTTCAAATAACTAAATAGGTAAATATGAAAAGAGCCATTACGTTTCTATCGGCTTTGCTATTGCCATTTCTGACGATGGCAGGTGAAGCGAATCTGAAAATTCCGGATGAAATCAGAAATCAGTCAATTCTATATTGGGGATTTTTGATCACTGCAGCCGGTTTTATGTTTGGATTATTCCAATTTTTGAAAGTAAAGAAAATCGGTGCGCATAAATCCATGCTGGATGTTGCACAGGTAATTTTCGAGACAGCCAAGACCTATCTCGTACAGCAGGGGAAATTCCTGGGAATTCTTTTTATTTTCATCGGTTCTGCCGTGGCCTTTTATTTCGGATGGCTCTCAGAAGACTCTTTTGGAATCGGTGGAGTATTGATGATCCTGGGATGGACCGTTATCGGAATCCTGGGTTCATATAGCGTAGCCTGGTTTGGCATAAGGATGAATACGCTGGCAAATGCACGCATGGCATTCGCTTCCCTGGAAAGAAAACCGATAAAGCTTCTGAACATCCCGTTAGACGCCGGGATGAGCATTGGCGTGGTACTGATCTCCCTGGAACTGATTATGATGCTGATCATCTTAATGTTTGTTCCGGGAGAATATGCCGGTGCAAGTTTCATCGGATTTGCCATTGGCGAATCATTGGGGGCATCTGCCTTAAGAATTGCAGGCGGTATTTTCACTAAAATTGCTGATATCGGATCCGACCTGATGAAGGTGATCTTTAAAATTGGCGAAGATGACCCGAGAAATCCCGGCACCATTGCCGACTGTGTTGGCGACAATGCCGGCGACAGTGTTGGCCCGACCGCCGATGGTTTTGAAACCTACGGTGTAACGGGTGTTGCCCTGATTACGTTTATCGTTCTTGCTGTGAAAGACCCCGTTATTCAGGTTCAATTACTCACCTGGATATTCGTCATGCGTATTTTCATGATTATCACTTCCATTGTCGCTTTCTGGATCAATGGCGCGATAAGCAAAGCCAAATACAGCAACGTTGATGATCTTGATTTTGAGAAACCGCTGACATCCCTTGTCTGGATAACTTCAATTTTATCCATGATTGTTACTTTTGCAATCAGCTATTTAACAATTAAGGATATCTCCATTAACGGACTTCCCAGTAATCTGTGGGTTATTCTATCCGTCATTATCAGTGCAGGAACCTTGGGTGCCGCTTTGATCCCTGAATTTACCAAACTGTTCACGAGTCCCAAATCAACGCACGTCAATGAAGTGGTGGTTGCATCACAGGAAGGCGGAGCGTCGCTTAACATCTTATCCGGACTTGTTGCGGGAAATTTCAGTGCTTTCTGGCAGGGAATGGTTTTTTTCCTGCTGATGTTCATCGCCTATTACGCCAGCAACTTCGGGCTTGCCGACTTCATGATTTATCCATCCATTTTTGCATTCGGCCTTGTTGCATTCGGCATGCTTGGCATGGGACCGGTTACCATCGCTGTTGACAGTTACGGACCTGTTACCGACAATGCCCAATCCATTTACGAGTTGTCGCTGATCGAAGAAATTCCCGGCATCTCTGCAGAAATTGAACGTGATTTTGGATTCAAACCTGATTTTGAAAAATCAAAACACTATCTTGAGGCCAATGACGGGGCCGGTAATACGTTTAAGGCCACTGCAAAGCCTGTGCTGATCGGTACTGCTGTTGTGGGCGCAACCACGATGATCTTTTCACTGATCCTGGTAATCAAGAAATCGCTCGGCATAGAGCCCGAGCAGATCCTTAACCTGTTAAATCCCTACACCATCCTCGGATTCCTTTTAGGCGGGGCTGTAATCTATTGGTTCAGCGGGGCATCCATACAGGCGGTGACAACAGGTGCCAGCAGGGCGGTTGCATATATCAAGAACAACATCAACCTTGATCCGAATGCGCCGAAAAAAGCCGATACGGCAAAATCAAAGGAAGTTGTACAGATTTGCACGGTTTATGCGCAGAAAGGGATGTTGAATATTTTCATCGCCATTTTCTCCTTCGCACTGGCATTTGCGTTTCTCTCCTCTCCCACCGGGCTTACTGACTCAATGACCGGTGCTGAGAAACTGAACTATGCTCTGCCCGTTTCGTTGTTTGTAAGCTACCTTATTTCCATTGCTTTCTTCGGCTTGTACCAGGCTATCTTTATGGCCAATGCGGGTGGTGCGTGGGACAATGCTAAAAAAGTAATTGAAGTTGACATGAAAGAAAAGGGAACGGATCTTCACGCTGCCTCGGTGGTGGGAGATACTGTTGGTGATCCTTTTAAGGACACGTCGTCGGTTGCGATGAACCCGATCATCAAGTTTACCACCTTGTTCGGATTACTTGCCATGGAAATCGCATTATCTGTCCATTTCAGGCCAATAGCGCATTATATTGGGATGGCTTTTTTCGCAATTGCACTGTATTTTGTTTACCGTTCGTTTTATAAAATGCGGATTAAAGACTAAATTTCACTTACTTGCAGAAAAGCGGCTGTCGGAATGTTTCCGGTGGCCGTTTTTTTTTGATATGGGGTTAGTAATTATTCCCCTTTGCCGTATTTACCGATGAAACCAGCATTTTAATAATCTCAGTCAGTAATTGGTGCGTGCCAGCATGAGATCCTTGATCCAGGCAATTGGTTTTGGACAGGATTTCCATCCAGTAACTTGTTTCATTTGCCTCTTTCAGTGCTATCGAGAGTTTGTGAATAAAATCAGCTTTAGACTGGGCAAATTCTGCTTCATGAATGAGGGCGCCAATCGCGGTGCCTGATCTTATCAATTGGTTATAAAGTACAAACTCGGCTTTACAGAGATCGACGAACAGCGACGAGTGAAAAGAGAACAATGAATAGTGAAAAGTTGAGCGGTGCCAACTATTCACCTTTATCCTTTCCTTTTTCACTTGCAATTTTTAGATAAAATCTGTTCGTTTACGAGTGAAAAGGGATGAACGAACAGCGACAAGTGAAAAGTGAAAAAATAAAAGTGAAAAATAAAATAAAATGGCAAAGAAGGCAACCTTTGGATAGTATTGTGTTACCTTTAAGAAGGATAATATTTTTGCGTGGAGGAAGCAGTTATCAAAAAAGCAATTGCCAGGGAGAGCGGCGCCATCGAAGCGCTGTATGACAGCTATGCGCCGGCTTTGCTCAGCGTTTGTTTCCGCTACTGTGGCAACCGGGATGATGCGGAGGACATTCTTCACGACGGATTTATCAAAATCATACAGAAGATCCAGACATTTAAGATCCGTTCTGACGGGTCTCTCGAAGCCTGGATGCGGCGAAT
>JBAXDH010000211.1:0-3883 GCA_037141055.1 bacterium
GCAAAAATAATCACTACGCATCAACGGAAAAAGATGCTCGTGGCCGAAGGCTTACCAATCAGCAAGGAATTGGTTCTCCGTCTCCTAACGTAACAAACTATGCTGCATCACCACTTTACTTTAATTCGGTACCCATTCCGAGCCCGATGCCGACGAATTATTGCCGGGTTGTTGTTGCAGTCTACAATGGGACGGTTTGGCATTATGGATTTTCTGATTGGAAATCACCGGATTCAAATGGAAATATATATCCAGATCTTGTGAAAGTTCAAGCTTTTTAGTAATTTTATTTTCCAAAGCTAATAATACCGACCCGGGAAGACTTGACAACATGTCTTCCTGGGTTGGTATTGGATTTTTGTAAAACCATTAAAAGGTTGAAGTTGACTGAGATAAATAATTTTCGCCTAATTTTTATTTTTTTTATTTTTTTAAATCCAGATGCTTTCTCGCAGGGAGAATTCAACAATTGGTATTTCGGAGTTAATGCTGGATTGAACTTTAACATTTTGCCTCCCGTGCCACTGACAAATAGCAATTTATTAAATGTTTGTTCAACAGTGAGTATATCCGATTCGGCTGGAAAATTACTGTTTTATTCTGGAGGATGGAATGTATTAAATAAAAATCACATTGTAATGCCGAATGGTTTCGGACTCATGGGCTCTTGTGGCTCACAACCTGGACAACCTGTTTTCGCGGTTCAAAAGCTTGATGATGATAGTGTATTTTATTTGTTTACGGTTGATTGGAATGCTCCTCCGTGGTATAATCCTTCTTATGGTCTGCGTTATTCAATGTTGAACCTTAGGTTAGATGGCGGACTTGGAGATCTTGTAACTGGTCAAAAAAATATCGTTATATCCGGAGCAGGAGATGCAGTGAGTGCGCTTACAGGAATCCGTCATGCGAATAACCACGATGTCTGGATTGTTATTAGAAAATATGGTAATTCCACGACCAATCCATATTTCGCTGCCTATCAAATAACCAAGGCCGGATTAAACATGACTGCCGTTCTCAGTACAAGCAAGGTCCCACTTAATAATGTGGCTGCACCGCAACCAAGAATGATTAAAGTTTCTCCAGACGGTTTAAAGCTAGCCTGCTTGTACGATAGCATAATTGAATATTGCAATTTCAATGCTAATTCAGGCCAAATTACATCCTTATTTAATTTTAAACTGCCTGTTGTAAATGGTGTTTTTAATACTTGTTTTAGCATAGAATTTTCTCAAAAATCTAATATATTATATGTGACCAGTTATTGGTCAGTACCTGGAGGTAAATCCATCTTGTTTCAATACGATGCAACCAAAACAGATTCGTTATCCTTTATACAATCTGAACAGCTGATTGGGTATAATGTTCGTTCACATCTTCAATCCGGACCTGATGGAAAAATTTATTGTACTCAAACTGACACAGATTCTTTGAGTATAATCCTTAATCCGAATACTTTGGGATTGGGGTGTAATTTTATTGTAAATGCATTAAGTCTTAACGGAAGAAATTGCATTTTTGGCCTTCCGCAAATCCTTCAAAAGTACAAGGCCTATATTCGTTATGATCATCAGTGTCAAAACGATTCAATATTTTTTTCATGTGATATCTGGCCACCGGAGGATAGTATAAGATGGAACTTCGGTGATCCTTCATCCGGTGGGGCCAATATTTCTTTTCTTTCCTCACCGTTTCATCTTTTTGCCAACCCAGGTATATATACAGTCGAGTTGTATGTCAGGCACAATGATAACCGTACCGACACCACCTGGAGAACCGTCACCATATTTCAAAGCCCACAGCCGGCATTAGGTCCCGACAAAACTATATGCAATGGTAATACATTCACTTTTAACGCTGGATTTTGTTCAGGATGCAGTTATGAATGGAAGAATGTCGGTTCAGGGATGATTGTCGGGACAAACCAAACCTTCACTACCGGAATTGCCGGTATCTATTGCGTGAATGTTACAAACGGTAACGGATGCACCGGAAAAGACACTGTTCAGCTCATCACCACCCCGGTTCCTCTGATTACCAATGCCCAGTTGACAAAATCCATCTGCGAGGGAGAAAGCGCAAATATTTTGCTGAATTCGAATGTGCCGGGCACCATGTTCTACTGGACAGCTTCGCTGACTTCGGGCAATATAACAGGATTCAGTGCCGATTCCGGAATGGTGATCAATCAAATTCTAACCGATAATCTTGCGATTCCGGGATCGGTGACTTACCAAGTTACACCCAAAGTTGGAAGTTGCTTTGGATCCCCCGTGGATTTTGTTGTGACCGTGAACCCCGGAGATTCAGCCAAAGTCTCTATTGTCGCTTCTGCCAATATTACCTGTTCGGGAACAGCTGTTACTTTCACAGCTACTGCGACGAACTCGGGAACTTCTCCAATTTATCAATGGAAAGTCAATGGAGTTAATGTCGGAAACAATAGCCATGTGTTCAGTTACCTTCCAACAAACGGAGATCTGGTAAAATGCATTCTTACTTCATCTGTTGTAGTTTGCATTTCCAATAACCCTGCAATTTCGAACACAATCTCAATGATCGTTAACCCGATGTTGCCGGTCGGCGTTTCGATTTCCTCTTCGTTCAATCCGGTCTGTTCAGGAATTCCTGTCTACTTTACTGCCGCACCTGTCAATGGGGGCGTAATGCCTGCCTATCAATGGACAGTGAACGGAGTTCTCGTGGGAACAAACAGTTTGAATTTCAGCTATGTGCCAATGAATAATGATATTGTATCTTGTAAACTCACATCCTCAGAGACCTGCACGATAGAGAATCCGGTCACCGGTAATCCCATCACATTGACTGTCTATGTGAATCTGCCTGTGAACGTATCAATTTCGCCCTCGTCAAACCCATTTTGCATCGGAGGATCAGTCATCTATACAGCCACACCGTTAAATGGCGGCAATGCCCCAATTTACCAATGGAAAGTCAATGCAGTCAATGCAATCAATGGAAACAATGCAGTGTTTACCTATAATCCCGTATCCGGTGATCTCGTATCGTGCGTGATGACGTCCAACCTTAGTTGCGTCACATCTAACCCGGCAACCTCGGCTCCGATTGCCATGATTGAACGGGCATCCCCAAACGTTACCTTCACCGCTTGCTATGATACCATCACCACGATCAACGCAAAGCCTTTTAAACTTAAAGGAGGCCTCCCGGTGGGAGGCACTTACAGCGGCCCGGGCGTGAATTCAATAACAAGCATTTTCACCCCATCCGAAACCGGAACCGGCATAAAGACCATCACATACTCCTACAACAACACCTATAATTGTCAGGCTTCATCCACCCGAACAATCGTCATTCTACAATCGTCAATCGTAACTTGCGGCAGCCCGTTCACCGACATCCGCGACAACAAAACCTACTCCACGGTTCAATTGGGTGCACAGTGCTGGATGAAGGAGAATTTGGATTTCGGAGTTCAGATTTCGGATTTGACTCCCCAAACCGACAACTGCTTAGCCGAAAAATATCAATCGTCAATCGTTAATCGTACCTCGTCATTCTACCTATGGGATGAGCTCATGCGCTACGACAACGTCGAGGGCATCCAGGGCCTTTGCCCACCCGGCTGGCATGTGCCAACAGCTGCAGAATGGACGACCTTGTTCAATTATTATCAGGGAAACAGCCAGGCCGGCAGCCCGTAGCAAGATTCTGTTATCAACGGTTTTAACGCAAACAGAAGTGGCGTTTTCTACCTGAACTCAACCTGGAGCTTTCTCGATTTCGCAACGATCTTTTGGTCTTCGACATCTTCGGGTCAAACCAAGGCAATATCACATGGGTTGAATTTTTACAATTTCTCGGTTTCGTTGTATCAGGCTTCCCGCGCAAACGCTTT
>JBAXDH010000212.1:0-3863 GCA_037141055.1 bacterium
GGTAAATCTTTAAGAATGGAGGTTGGTTTTCTTCACAAAAACGGTAATTATATTCAACTTGAAGCTGTTGCAACAAATTTGCTAAACGAACCTGCAGTTAAATCCATTGTTGTTAATTTTAGTGATATCACCGGCCGCAAGGCAGGTGAAGACGCTCTTCGAGAGAGCGAGTTTGAGCTGGCAAATGCCGAAAGGATGGCAAAGATGGGAAACTGGATAGTCATAGCCACCAATCCGCATGCGCCTGAAAAATTGTATTGGTCCAGGGAGATGTATCGTATTGTCAATCGTGACCCGGGAATTTTTATTCCTACCCTTGCCGCCCAGATGGATTTATTCGTGCCCGAAGACGCCAGGAAGCTTGCTGAAGCAGTCGCATCCTCAATGAAGACGGGAGAGCCTTATGATATAGAATTACAGATGAAGGACGAAGAAGGCCGGAACGCGAAATGGATTCGGTCTCACTCTGAGTTGGTATACGATGGGGAAGGGCGGATTAATGGCATGCGTGGTACGGCCCAGGATATCACCGAACGCAGGAAGAGTGAAGCCGAACTGGAGGAGAGCAGGGAGAAGTATAAGGGATTATCAACAGCGGCATTTGAATCTATTTTCATTTCTGAAAAAGGTATTTGTATTGAACAAAATCAATCTGCTGAAAGAATGTTTGGCTATACCTCAGAAGAGGCGATTGGCAGATACGGAACCGAATGGATAGCTCCCCGGGACCGGGAAATGGTGATGCAGCATATGCTTGAAGGTTATGAAGAACCCTACGAAGCAATGGCATTAAAAAAAGACGGCACTATATTCCCATGCATCATGCAGGGGAAGACGATGCATTATAAAGGAAGAACTGTGAGGGTTACTTCATTATCTGATAACACTTCCCGCAAACAGGCAGAAGACAATTTGACGGTAAGCGAACAGCGGTATCGCAAGCTCTTCAACCAGGCTAACGAAGGTCTCATCCTGCTGACAATGGAAGGAAAAATAGCTGAACTCAACCAATCCTTTGCAGATATGCATGGCTACACAGTAGATGAGATGAAGAACATGCATATAAAAGAGCTGGATGTTCTCAGGGACGGTGCGTTTGACGGGCGAGCTGCTGTTATGCAACGCTTATATGACGGTGAGACAGTTCGTTTTGAGGTTGAGCATTACCATAAAAACGGACACAGCTTTTTTCTCAGCGATACTGTAAGTATAATAACTGTTGCCGAACAGCAGTATTTTCTTGCATTCCATCAGGATATAACAGAGCGCAAACAGGCGGAAGAAAAGATTCTTGAATTAAACAGAGACCTGGAACTCCGTGTGAAACTACGCACATCAGAACTGGAAACAGCCATCAAAGAACTGGAATCATTTTCTTATTCCGTTTCGCATGATTTGAAGGCACCATTGAGGCATATCAGCGGTTTTATTGGTCTTTTACTCGAGAATAAATCAAAAGAACTAACTGCAGAAGAACTTGGATACCTTGAAGTTATTTCTTCTTCAGCCTCGGATATGGGGAAATTGATTGATGGAATACTTAATTTCTCCAGACTGAATGCAATCGAATTGCAAAAAAAACGGATCTGTTCATCAGATCTGGTTCAGGAAGTCATCAAATTCTTTGAACCGGACATTCAAAACAGGACAGTCACATTCAACGTGGCATCTCTTCCCGATATAAACGGTGATAAAGAGCTTCTCAGGCAGGTATGGATCAACCTGATCTCTAATGCCATCAAATATACGATGAAAAAGCCGGAAGCGAGAATAGAGATCGGCAGCAGTTCAACTGACACAGAGATTACTTTTTTCATTAAAGATAACGGAGCCGGTTTTAACATGAAATATGCCGAAAAACTATTCGGTGTATTCCAGCGACTTCACAAAGCAAGGGATTTTGAAGGAGTCGGGATCGGCCTGGCCAACGTGAACCGGATCGTTACCCGTCATGGTGGCCTTTGCCGGGCTGAAGGTGAAGCGGATAAAGGTGCAACGTTTTACTTTATCCTTCCGAAATGATTGATTGACAGAATACATTTTACCCGTTACCTTATACCTTGCTGGCTAAAACGAATCATCTGACCACCTTACCCTTTTAACAATCAATTTATAAGAGGGGTCAATGAGAATCGGCCAGGGATGGTCAGCTCCATTGGCCGGTCCACCGGGAAAGCGAATGTTTCTTGCAGGAATAAAGGAAACCAACTACATTTGATCTGCAGAAGAAACAGGGTTTCTACAAGATACCTCTGAATAATTGAATAATTATGGTTGAAATATTAGGCGAAATCCTTTTGGGTCTGGGATTAATGTTCACAGGGGTACAATTACTCTCTACAGGACTTAAACAATTGAGTGGCAGGCAGTTTCGTAAAGTTGCCACCCGGTTTGTATCTTCCCGCGTAAAGGCTCTGCTATTTGGAATGGGATCAGGGGTTATAATGCAAAGCACCTCTGCTGCCCTGATGATCCTGGCCAGCCTGATCACAGCCGGGCTCATCAGCGTTTCCCAGGCTATTGCCATCCTTACCGGGTTCAGTGTGGGGAATACGATACTGTTGTTTTTTGTTACCCTGCATATTGAGGCAGCTGTGGCCTTTATCGTCGGGGTGTGCGGAATAGCGCTTTATTTTTCAAAAACTGATAAATACCGAAATGCGTTCCTTATCGGGATGGGGTTGGGATTGATTTTTTTCGGAATCGAAATAATGACTGCCGGAGTAAAGCCATTAAGGCAGGAAACCTGGTTTACCGGGGCAATGACCTTCAGTATCGATTATCCTTTCCTTTCAATCTTCGCCGGTATGCTGCTTGGGTTTATCGCCCAGTCATCAACTGCAGTAGCGCTTGTGGCAATAGGGTTGGCAAAGGCAAATATTCTGACGGGCCCGCAAACCTTTCTGTTCATGTATGGTGCAGCCATCGGATCCACACTCTTTAAAGCGATGCTGGGGCAGGGGTTCCGGGGTACATCACAGCAGCTCGTAAAGTTTGTTAATATGTTCAATATTTTCGGTGCGACAGTTTTTATCCTGCTTTACTATATTGAGGTTTATTTTCATGTTCCATTGGTGATGGCACTGCTGAATTACCTCACCCCCAGTTTACAAAATCAGGCTTCGATCGTATTCCTTCTTTTCAATCTGACATCCGCAACTTTTTTCACCATCATCAACAGACCTTTGACCCGTTGGCTGGCAGGGAATTCTCCTCCATCAGAGGAAGAAGGCCTTGCTCAACCAAAATATCTGCTGGATTTCAAGCCTGAAGATCCGGAGTCGGGGCTGGAATTGATCCGGTTGGAGCAAACCCGGGAGCTCGAACAGATCGCTGCTTTATTTACAAGTTCCAGGGAAAACTATGAAGGGGCAGACCCTGCATCCCGTTACGAAGCCTTTAATACACTTTCACGGGAGGTAACAGAAGCAACCGCGATGATTGCCGCAATGCCAATGCACCACCTCACGGCCAAAGATCATGCATACTGTCAAACCCGGCAGACTATACTTGGTCAAATTGCTGAAAGTGTGGCTGACGGGGTAACAATCATCATAAATACCAGGAAAAGCACTGTGCTCAATAGACTATCAACTTCCTGCATGGAGTCATTGGACTTCTTCATAAATCTCGCCTTAGATGCCCAGAGATCAAACAATGTCGAAGATATAACAATGTTCAAAAATCTTAGTTCCGGGAACAGTCCTTCAATGGAACGAGTCCGTAAAGAGTATATTAACAGTGATGTATTGGTTTCACCAAAAGACAAGGGGAGCATGCTGGATCTGACGATCTCCACAGAAAAAATCATCTGGCTCCTCAATCGTCTGATAAGTCTGATGCCCCTTGAAATTGAGCAGTAA
>JBAXDH010000213.1:0-3839 GCA_037141055.1 bacterium
GGGGTGCTGCATCCTGCAACAACATTACGTTGTAGGTAGCATCGCCCATGATGGTTACGTTCTGCGTGTAAACAGGATACGTAAAACGGATTACCTGTAACTGGTAGGTACCTTTCCACACACCGGTGAAATGTACACAGCCAGTTGTATCGGTCGTCTTGGTATAGTTGGTATCCGCATAAACGGTATTGGTCAGTTTAACGACTGTTCCGGCCTTTGCATTGGCGGCACAGGTTAATGTAACACAAACGTTTACGTTGGCAATCCAGCCTTTACCGAGCACGTTCGAGAACGTTGGTAAAGAAGGACGCTGTCCCGGAGGAGAATAGATCGCCTTTACTGCCCAGCGGTAAGGTCCGTTCGGCAAGGTTGGCCAGCTGTTGTCAACCGTTGAGTTAACGTTGCCTGTCCAGATCGAAGTCCATGAAGCCTGTGTGCCTTCCTGGCCCTGCAGCAGTCGCCATACCTGGTAGCTCATGTTGCTGGAAGAGGTCTGGGTTCCATTGATTTTAAATGGTATGCCCTGGGCGTACTGGGTAGTGGCTCCGCCTGTAAGCGGCTGATAACCGGCAGCTGTGCCGCCATATATCAATCCATTCCCTGTTGTCGGAATGTTATTTAAGGTAACAGGAGGACACCAGGGGCCGGAAGCTAAGCTGCCTGCTGCACAGAAGTCAACGTAATAAGTACCTGCCGGTAAGGAAAGGCCGGAAGTATTCACGATGATCTTCATGATCGGACGGGCAACACCGCCATTGACGGCACTTGTACGGTAAATATTGGTAAATGAAGTGCTTGACATCCTGTTCGTTGTGGTATCACCCCACACAACCGTGGTTCCGGGAGCGCCGGGAACACCATTTAATATACGGAGATAAGCGGCCGTAAAAGTGGAGGTTGTGGTTGAGTTGGTCTGGTAGCCATAGAATTCAACGGAAGAAACATTCCAGGCGTTGCCTGAAACCGTGAAATCATCGGCCATGCGATAATAGAGGGCTTTGTTGAAGTTCCATCCATAACTGTTCAGCGGGGCCTGGATTACACTTTCGTCAGCACCACCGGTGCCGGTTCCCGTGCTGTTTACCAGCGGACCGTTGTCGAACAGAACAGCTGCAGGGGCATCTGTCGGGATAATATTACCAACGAAATCAGCACCAACGCCAGCATCCATGGCAGGCTGCATTGCAGCAACCGGTAAAGTGAACTGGGGAGCTGAATTTGTGTTCTGCATGGTTGACCAATCAAAAGGCTCGGTGCGGGCTACACCTTCATAACCTGTAACGGTGGCAACCGGGGTCTCATAAATGAGGCCATTAACTGCACCTGCGGTAATGAGTTGTTTTTCAGGAGTTGAGTTGTCACCCAACAACGGGCCACCGGTTCCCTGCATGATCGCACGGATCATGAAGTTGCCTGCGGCAGGAATCCAGGGAGCGCCACCGGTAACAAATTTCGAATAGCTGCGGAGTTGGGTATTGGTTAAGTCAACACCAACGCCGGCTGCGTGGGGAGGAATGCCGCCCTGTTTCATCACCAGGTAGAAATCGCCTGAGGTGATGGTGATGGGAGCTGCAAAAGAGAAATCTGCCCAGCCAAAGCCAAGTGGAGTAACAGTAACGCTGTCGATCAGGGTTCCCGGAACACCGCCTGCACCATCGGCTTTGTAAGCCATCATTTTGAATGCTGTAAAAGGAAGAACGGTGGGAGGATAATTTGTCGCATCACCAAGGTTCACTTTACCGCCAATCAGTTTCACAGGCCATCCCAGCGGGGTGAATTTCAACGCGTTGAGGTTGTTGGCATTGGCCCAGATGGCGAAGTTATCCTGCGTACCATCGTCATAGATCAGCTGGTACATTCCCTGGGGAACACCCCAGTTGAGGTTCACAGCGGTAGGCGTGGTAGGATTGTTCAGTGCAGCGGTGAAAGGACCAGGCTGAACGGCAGTGGGCAGCAAGGCTGCATCCTGAGTATTTGTTACACCCGGAGCGAGCGTGATGGTGCCGGTATAGTTGTCATAACCGGTTTTCCCGATAACAATAGGTTGAGCACCGGAAATTGAGAGCAACGGGGTAAGATACGTTCCACCGGCAATCGTGAGCGTTGTGACAGCGCTGGCGCCGGTTCCAACAGTAACGAAAGCGCCTGTAATAGGAGCTCCGGTTGAAGCATCGGTTACTGTACCACCAACTCTTGGGGGCAGAAGCATTGCAATGTTCTTTGTTGTGACAGCACCGCTTGTAATGACGGCTGTGCCGGCGTATGGCATGAAACCAGTCGCTGTAACATTAACCGTAACAGTCGCGGGGGTAAGGTTGGGTACCGAATAAGCGCCGGCTGCATTGGTAAGTACCGGGGCGAGGGCGTTCACAACCACCGAAGCACCGGCAATGGGAAGTCCGGTTGCTGCGCTGGTTACAGTTCCTGAAAGGGTTCCCAGAGCGATGGGCTGTTCGACAAAACGCAAGTTTGGCAAACCTGTATAACCTGTATAAGGAGCTCCGGTGTAAGAACACCCGGTGATGCCGTCCATCCAGTAAGTGTAAAGCTGCGCGGTAGGAGCAGTCGTGCCATTTACGTATGAGTAGTTGGTATAGCCCGGGTTCGAGTAGCAAACCTCTACAATAAGGTTGGTACCATCATAACTGAAGGGCGTGGTCAGGTTGATCATCTGCCAGCCAACGCCGGGAACGGCATACGTTCCGGTATAACAAACCTGCATGCCGGCAGTTTGCCAGGCAGCAATCGTTGTGGCTGCGGTGTTGCACAACCGGACGTTGAATGCGTTCATGGTAGCAGCATCATTGGTTATAACATTAAATCCAATGCTGCTGATCAGTCCGGGTAAACCACCGGCTGCAGAAATCTGCGCGGCGGTGTAAAGTAGCTGGGTTCTGCCCCCACCCCAATACGTGGTGTAAGGATAGTTGCAACTGACAACACCGCTACCGATGGTAACCGTAGTAGTTGTAACAGCCGGGGATGCCGTGACATGCGCAAAGTCAAGGTAACAGTCATTGCCATATGCTGACGTGAACATGAAGGCAATGTAAAGTGTAGCTTGTCCTGCAGCGCCTGCCGGCAATGCCTGGCTCTTGATTTTCCAGCCTTGTACTGCGTTGTAGCGGTTAAAAGTACCTGCTGTATTCCATGTGGTTCCGTTAGTCGACCACTGAACATCAACTTTGTCCAGTACTCCGGCATATCCTGAACTTTCCAGCCATGCAAAGTCAACAGTAACATTGTTGAACCCTACAGTTGAAACAGGAGTAGTTTTCTTCAACCTCATAACGCCACCGTTGGCGCTGAAAGAGTTGAACATGGTCAGGTAGGTACCATTATATGCTGTGTACCCTGAAGGCCATGATGTGCTGGTCACGAATGTAACCGTATTGCCCGCAACGACAACATCAGTTCCCCATCCGGCCGGAATGGCACCGCCATTTTCAAAACTCTCCGTCATGAGCGTGGTTTGCGCCATACTTTGAGTAGCAAATGCAAGTGTTGTCAGCAAGACAACAGCAAACATCTGCAGAATTCTGGTAACATTTTTCATTTAGATCAATTTAGTGTTTGTTTAAAATATAAATATAAGGGTATCAATAGACTTATTGATATATATGGAGAGAAAGTTTGCTTCACAATGACGATTATACGTACAATTAGTTCGCAAGTTACAGTATTTTTTTTTTAGAATTACTGTTTTTTCGAATTATTTTTTTTGCTCCTCACTAAATACCGCTCCAAACCCCTCCCTAAATCCCTCCCCAAAAAGGGAGGGACTTACTCCCCTTCCCCGTCTGGGGAAGGGGCCGGGGGATGGGGTTTGTGCCAAAGGA
>JBAXDH010000214.1:0-3831 GCA_037141055.1 bacterium
GTTCGTTACTATAGTTTCAGTAAATTTACCCACTCAGATTGGCAAAGTGCCAAAAAAATGGTATCCGCGCCGCGGTATATGTTTACCTGCCGGCCCCGGCCAATAAATCCAACACCTTGCTGGTCATCTCTTTCGAGCACAAGAATAAATCTTACAGCTATACGTCACTCAACCTGAACGAACTGAAATTCAGGCTGAACCGCTGGAACAGGGTATGCCTGAAAACTGACCTGCCAGAATTCAAAGCGCCTGATGACCTTTTGAAAGTTTACATCTGGAATCCTGGGAAGCAGGTGTTTTATATAGATGATTTGCACGTGGAGTTTATGAGTCAATAATAATACATTCGAAGCAGGTAAGCCATACCTGTTTTATTTGTCATGCCATAAAAATAAAAACCAGAATGTAAGATCGTTCGGAAAAATGCGTAATTTTGTAATTACAATGTGATTATAACAACGAGATTTATGCAAATATCAGTGATTGACATCGGAAATTCTAAAGGTATCAGATTGACGAAAAATCTATTGGAGAAATATGACATCAGAGATAAAGTCGAATTGATTCTGGAAAAAGGTCGCATTATTTTAAAACCTGTCTCAAAGCCAAGACAAGGCTGGGAAAAATCATTTCAGGAGATGCATGCAAATGGGGATGACAGACTTTTAATAGATGACATCTTTAACGATGAAAATCTTGAGGAATGGAAATAAAACAATATCAGATTATTATCGTCAATCTGGATCCCACTGTTGGAATCGAGATAAGAAAAACAAGACCTTGCGCAGTAATCTCACCTGATGAGATGAATAAACATTTGAGAACAATAATCATTGCACCAATTACATCGAAGTCAAGGGATTATATGACGAGAGTTAAAATTAAACTTGATGGGAATGATAATTGGATTGCGATTGATCAAATTCGAACCATTGATTTGACAAGGGTTATAAAAATAATTGGGGAACTGGACACAAAGGACATTAAAAAAGTCAAACTAATTATTAAAGAAACCTTTGTGGATTAAACAATTTACGACCTGTGAAAGAGTAACTTGCCTGATTATTCTTTGATAATTTTACCGGCTGCGAAGAAACCAGTTGCGTCGCATAATTCGTAGAAATAGATGCCTGTTGCAAAGTTTGAAATATCTGCGGAGAACTTTCGCGTAAATGATTTCTGAAGAATTGTATTTCCTGCAATATCGTAAAGACTTAACTCAACCGGACCCGGTTTATCCACAACGATGTTCAGCATTCCATCCGTTGGATTTGGGTAAACGAAAACCTGGGCTGCTGAACCATTTTCAGGGATTGCAAACGGCCCCTGGTATTCATAAGCACCCATGTCGATGCGACCTCCGGAGACCCTCAGGTTGCCGGCGAAATCAAGAGGCAGCTGAAACAAGGGTTGTGTTGAATCGCCTGTATTGATGCAGGGAGAATTTCCCAGGATTGACCAGTTATACTCATAATTGTCAAGGATGCCCAACGAAGTGAGCGGTGTTTTAAATACCGGATCTGCGCTGAGGTTGTGCTGCCCAGGGAGGCCTGTCTGGTTGATGCAGTTGTAATCGATCGTGGCATTCACTTCCGGCCACCACATCACATTATAATTTATACTGGCAACATTGTTGATGATGTTGTTGAAAACCTGCATGTTGAATGCAGCTGTATCGATGCCGGCAGCGCTGATGTCTGTACCAAAAGTAATATATGCGTTATTACAGATGGTATTACTGATCACATAGGCAGTCGGTGCTGATTTGGATTTTGTGGTAAGGAAAATCCCGGCTCCATTATAAAGTTCGTGGTTCCACAGTACGTTGTTGAATACCAGGTTTTGAAGAATCGAACTTCCTTTGTCGCCGATTTCGCAATAAATGCCGCGGTCCGTGTTATAAAAAACTTCATTGTTTTCAACCAGGCAATATGAACCGGCACTGAAAATACCGCCGTTGTTCTTGTAAATCCTATTCCGGCGGATGATGCAACTGTCACCCGAGCTGAAATCAATGCCACGGGCAGTATTGAAAGCAATTTCATTGTTTTCGATCAAAACCTTTCGCCCTGAAAAACGGATTCCAGTGTTGTTGTGGTGGATATGGTTGCCCAGCATGGTCAGTCTGTAACATGAATCACATGCCACGGCATTCGTGGCAGTTCCGGTGATCTCGCTGTTTGAAATAAGAAGCCTGGAAGTTGTTCCGGAAAGAAGGATCCCCTGCCCTGAAAGGTTGTTTACAAGACAGTGGTTCATGACAACATTTCCCGCGGAGACATTTATTGCAGGACTGTTGCAGCGGGAAGGAAAATTACACCAGGTCAAAACCGTTGTATCTGTGATAACCGGGTTATTGATGTGAAGGCCGTTCCAAAACGCGGTTGAGTTTCCATATCCAAACGTTATGTTTTCCTGAGGGGTTCCCGGTGCGCGCAGAATTCCCTCAACATTCAACGCATGGTTTCCCAGAAATTTAACATATGTGCCCGGGCAGATGGTCAGCTTTGCACCATGGTTAACGTTTACATCCCCTAAGATTCTCAGCGTGTCGGTACAAATCAGGGTATCATGGGCAATGTTTCCGGAAAGCCCGTGAAAGGCTGAACCCGTGACCGGAATTACAATGTTGCTGAGACTGTCGGCAGAAATCACGACCGATCCGATAAAATTATTCGCCGTCGCCGGGAGAAACCTGACAAATACCGTGGTGTCCTGCAAAGGAGAAAGGGTCACCGGCAACGAACTGCTGAATGAATTGGTGGTAAGTCCGACCCCAAACGGATCAGAAGCAGTAACCGTAAGATTCATACTGATATTCCCTGTGTTGGTGATCTGCAATTGCTTTACCGCCGGAGTGCTGACCGGCAACATGCCAAAATTGAACGCTGTTTTATCTGTTTTAACCCTGTAAATGGTATCTGGGTGGGTGCTTTCAATGATGTGCTTTCGCACGATCTGCCCGTTGTTCCCGATGCAGAAAAGATAATGTGCCGGGATATAGAAAAGGTCATTCATGGTGAGTGCTGATGCATAGTCACTTTGCCATGCAAGGCCGTTTGATTTTGTCACATATATGTAAGCATTGGTCAGCAGGTACCCGTCGATTTCATTGATAAACTTGATTTGCTTTGCCGCAGCATCCGGTAATTCAGTGTAGGACTGGCTGAACGCAGAGGCACCATCGACCGTTTTCCAGATCTTAAATTTATCCGCTGGTGGGTTGTTATAATACCCGTGCCGGATAAAATAACCCGTATCCGGATTGATGAAGGAAAAAGCACACCTTCCGGGGAAAGGCTGCGAGGCCGCCAACCAGGTAACGCCCTTGTTCGTGGTCCGCTTCGACACATCGTACCAGCCATCCATGCAGTGCGGGTAGCCAACATGATCGCCGCCATTGAAGTATGCCACACTGTTGTGGATAAATTCCATGCGGTTGGTACGCTCGCCAATCGTTGAAGCAGATTGCCAGGTAACGCCGTAGTCGCCGGTTTTAGCGATATAATATGAATCCACCGAATAGTTTTGACCTGCCCATACGCAATACGTCTTGTGGGGAACGATGGAAAAACCTGTCTTTGAACCGAAAAACCCCAGTTGTGTGACGGTATCATTTAATGTGGCCACCAGGTTCCAGGTATTTCCCCTGTCAGCACTTCTGTAAATCATGTTACCCCCTGCATAAAGGGTATCGGTGCCTGCCTGGCAGATGGAGGTGAACACACCCGGCAATGTTGCCTGTTGTACCCAGGATGTTCCCTGGTTGGTGGTTTTATAAATGACGCCTGAATCACTGATGACAAAGCCGGTTGAATCATCGATGAAGCA
>JBAXDH010000215.1:0-3831 GCA_037141055.1 bacterium
GGCAACCTGATCGAAACTGTCGGAAGTGCCCAGGATATCACGAGTGAGCGCGAAATGTCAAAGCAGCTGGCGCAGGGTGAAAGGCAGTTGTCGACCCTGGTCAGCAACCTCCCCGGCATGGTATATCGCTGTCTGAACGACCGCGATGGCACCATGCTGTTCGTAAGCGACGGATGCATGGCAGTTACCGGGTACAAAAAGGAGGATTTTCTTGAAAAAAAAACCGTTTCATTCTACGACATTATTCTCCTGGAATACCGGGATTCCATCCGGAAAAAGTGGCAGGAAACACTTGCCAGAGGCGAAATGTTCGAGGAAGAGTTTCCCATTCATTGTGCCGGTGGTGAAACCAGGTGGGTTTGGGAAAGGGGGCGCGGCGTTCACAATGAAAACGGGGAGATCATATACCTGGAGGGATATATTGAGGATGTTTCTGATCGACGGGCTGCAGAAGAAGAAATTAAGAAGATGAATGATGAGCTGGAACAGCGCGTACTTGATCGCACTGCCCAGTTGGAAGCTGCCAATAAGGAACTGGAGGCGTTTTCCTATTCCGTGTCGCACGACCTTCGGGCACCCTTGAGGGCCATCGACGGTTTTACACGCATCCTGTTCGAGGATTATCATCCGCTGATGGACGACGAAGGCAAGCGCATATGTGCCGTGATACAGGAAAATGCCATCCGGATGGGGCAGCTTATCGATGACCTGCTTGCCCTGTCGAGGCTTAACCGCGCCGGAATGCATTTTT
Organism: bacterium; assembly: GCA_037141055.1. GTDB lineage: Bacteria > Bacteroidota > Bacteroidia > Bacteroidales > FEN-979 > CAIVAT01. Next base: position 752 of record JBAXDH010000215.1, read on the forward strand.
CAAAGATCAACATGCAAAACCTTGCCCAAATCATATTCAACGAAATTGCCGGCGAGGATTTGAAGAAGAAGGTAATATTCAACGTTTCTCATGTGCAGCCTGCACTTGGAGACAACGTACTGGTAAGGCAGGTGCTGGTTAACCTTATCGGAAATGCACTCAAGTTTTCATCGCAGCGTGAAACTCCTGTAATCAACGTAACTTCCCGGATACACCAGGATACCATAGAATATTGCGTACAGGATAACGGCGCAGGTTTTGACATGAAGTATGCGGATAAGCTCTTCGGGGCATTTCAGCGCCTGCACAGCGTCAAGGAATTCGATGGGACGGGAATAGGCCTGGCCATTGTTCAGCGGATCATTCACCGGCATAACGGAAAAGTTTGGGCTACAGGTGATGTTGGAAAAGGCGCATCATTTTATTTTTCATTACCTTTGAGCACGGAAACCTCTCAATAATAATCATGTCTATGACCCCGTTCGAGCCTGTTGAAATTCTCATCGTTGAAGATAATCCGAATGATGCAGAACTGACCATCAGGGCCTTGAACAAAGGCATCCTTGCAAATCATATCTTTGTTGCTGAAAATGGGGAAGAGGCACTCGATTTTATTTTCAGCCGCGGCAGATTTTCCGAACGCGACAAATCAAAAACACTTAAAGTAATATTCCTGGATCTCAAGCTGCCGAAGGTCAGCGGCCTTGAATTTCTAAAGGCAATCAAGTCCGATGATGCGACAAAAATGCTTCCCGTGGTGGTTATCACCTCTTCCAAAGAGGATACCGACATCCAGCAGGCTTATGCCCTGGGCGCGAACAGTTATATTGTAAAACCGGTAGACTTTGAATCATTCATCCATTCGATCTCTGCCGCCGGAGCATACTGGCTGATAATCAACGTTCCACCGAAAGTTAATGGCTGACACCTCTCTGAAAAGATCATACGAACATGATTGACGATAAAGTATTAAAAATTTCCGGTGACGTAAGTTGGGTTGGAGTTCTTGATCGCGACATTGTGACATTCGATGTTGTGATGGAGACAAAGTACGGTACTACCTATAATTCCTATTTCATTGATGCTGAAAAAAAGACCGTCGTTGAAACGGTAAAAGAAAAATTCTGGGATATCTACCTGGCTAAATTAAAGTCAGTTGTTAATCCTTCAGAAATTGAATACATTGTCGTAAATCACACGGAACCTGATCATTCCGGATGTGTTTCGCGGCTGCTTGAAATTGCCCCGGGGGCGAAGGTGGTTGGCAGCGGCAACGCCATCAGGTACCTGCGTGATCTCCTCGGTTTTGAATTTCCCCACCTGGTGGTAAAGGATGGACAGACGCTCGACCTTGGCAATAAAACACTTCAGTTTGTGGCAGCCGCAAACCTGCACTGGCCCGATTCCATCATGACATACCTGCAGGAAGACAAGTTGCTGTTCACGTGCGATATTTTCGGTGAGCATTATTGCAATGAAGAGGTGTTTGATGATGCTGTCGGCGATTTTGACGATGCCTTCCGGTATTACTATGATGTGATCATGAAGCCTTACAGCAGGTTTATGCTGCAGGCCATCGAACGAATAAGGCCACTCGACATTGTCGCCGTTTTGCCTGGCCATGGCGCCGTGTTGCGTAAGAACTGGAAGAAATATGTTGATCTCTCAGAACAATATGCCCGCGAAGCCCTGAGCAGCCAGAAGCCAAACCGGGTATTCCTTGGATATGTCTCCGCCTATCACAATACCGGCATCATTGCTGAAATGATCGCAAAAGGGCTTCGTGAATCCGGGGATATTGACGTTGATCTTTGCGACATAGAAAAAATGGATGCCGGCACCATCGAGAAAAAAATCAGCCAGGCATCGGCGATCATGCTGGGCTGCCCGACCTTCAGCCAGAATATCCTGCTGCCGGTTTACCAGGTGTTTGCCCTGATAAATCCCATCCGCGACCGGAATAAACTGGCGGCAGCATTCGGCTCCTACGGATGGAGCGGCGAAGGCGCTAAAATCATGACATCGGCAATGGCGAACCTTAAACTCAAAGTGGCTGACGAAGGTCTGATGGTTAAGTTCACCCCGCATCATGATGTGGAGCAAAAATGCATTGATTATGGCAGGAATTTCGGGATGAAGATGCTGGCCACTGAAAGTTTGCAACAGAAAGGAAATTAACAATAAAATTGCATTTTTATAGTTATCAATTCGTTCAAAACAACCCTGTCTTTGGTAAATTCTGACAAATACCGTTTCATTGTTGGTCTTCTGTTGATGGCATGCCTGCCGGGGTTGCAGTCGTGCCTGCCCGAACAAAAGGTTGCCAAAACCTTCATCGATTCACCGCACATGATCAGCCTGCTGGTGAACCCGCCTAACCTTGTTTATAAATTCAATCACAAGGGAGAGGCAATCGACGGGTTTGACTCGCTGCCACAGAAGCAGCAGGATTCGGCACTCTGGGTGAACAGTAAATATATTCAAAACCTGAGTGACAGCGTCCTGCTTGAAAATTACATGAACAATTTTATTGAGGAATTGCGCCTCCTCGGATTTGACGTCTATCTGAACAGCGCCATCGATTCATTCATGACCGGCAAGCCGCAATCCTACGTGGTTGATGTTGCCCAGGTGCAGGTGGATGAATATTTGTATCCGCTCCTTGATGAGGATTCATTCCTGGATACGGTTTATTACAAGAAATTCAACCTGAATGCAGCAGACTTCAGTTGCTGGTTTGCGCTGGGGAAAGCCGGCAGCGGAAGTTCAAGGAAGACGACCCTTTACGCGACAAATACGGCCTATGACACCTTCGACGGCCGGTTTTACAATGACCCCTTTTCAGGAACCGTAAAGTACAAATACACCATTGATTCCCTTCACACCAAAGACATTTATGACATGGCGACCTACCTGGGGAAAAAACATGCCGGGTACCTGTATGATTTTTTCATGAACCAGTATATCGCCAAGCATATGCCACAGGGAATGCAAATGGAGGATTATTACCACTTCAGCCGCAGCAGGAAGAGCATTTCCCCGGCTTACGAGGACCGTTTTGAAATCCTCGGAACCAAATA
>JBAXDH010000216.1:0-3809 GCA_037141055.1 bacterium
TGTGATGACGATCATAAGTTATTCGTCAGGGTTGCAAGTGCATCCGAGAAGATCTATCTGGGATTCGGAACCACCAGCCTGGTCTTCAGAATAACGAAAAACGGGACGGTCGTTTTCGGACCTAAGGTCATCACCATCAATGCACAAGGGTATATAAAATATTACAGCCAGGCCATTGCCGGGCCGAACGGGGTCAATGTGCATGGCTATAATGCGATCCAGTTCGCCCCGGGCAGCCCGGGCGATTACAGCATTGAGTTCGATCCGGGACCTCAAATAAAAAAGTTTGACATTACGGTCATTGATACGGCCACTGCTCCGCTGGCAGCCATTGATGGCCGGCTCTCGGATAAATACTGGCCAATTGAAACCGCGACTGGTCCGGTCACCCCCCCCAATCCTTTCCCTGCAACCATGTTCATTTATTCCGAGGATTCCGTTGTAACCTCGATCAATTTTAACAACATGTTAGCAGGCGGGGTTTATTTAACTGCAAACAGGAACGGATTATTTCCCCCTCCTGCGCTTTTTGACACCAGCCGCATGTCGCGAAATGGGCGATATTCTTTCCCGCAATACAAAATTTTCTTATGCAATCCGGATGTGAATCAATTTCCAACCGGAACCAATGGCTTGATTCAGAATGGAGTTGCGGTTACTCCACAATGTGACGGATCGGTCATGCTCAATTTTTCGGCCAGTAAACCCGGGTTCGTTAACATCGAAATAGAAATAAACCCATTGCCGGGTCACCAGCCTGAGGATGTCACCCTGACCGAACCCGTGGGAGCGGGAACCAACACGATCGTCTGGAACGGGTTGAACGGGTTGGGCGTTCCCGTCCCCTCTGGAACTGTCGTAGGTATCAGTATCTCCTATGTGAATGGCCTGACAAATGTTGCGTTGTTCAGTGTCGAGAGCAACCTTAACGGTATTATTGTCCAACTGGTAAGACCACCCGGTCCACCTATTGCCATGTACTGGGATGATATCAAATTGTCGTTTTGGGGTGGAGTAACCCAACTGGATGGTTGTTACAGCGTTTTACCCTCCACCGGTTGCCATGCCTGGGATGGCGGCAACAATTGGGGACTCGGAGAAAGCAACACCGTGAACAGCTGGTGGTATTCCGCCAGCAGCAATCAGAATCTCGGAAATTTCACGTTGGTGCGTACACCCGGGGCCGCTGTGAATATCCTGGGTTCCCTTCAACCCTGTTTATACAATACTGAATCGTATACCGTTCAGCCCGATCCCCTGCCGGGAGCAAATCAGAACATGTATAACTGGGTGCTTACCGATGCCGCTACCGGTACAGTCATGATGGATGTGGTGAACATGGGAACGACCATCAATGTTGATTTTTCAAATTATCCACCCGGTCAAAAGTGGTTAAAGGTCCGGGGCAATTCAACTGCGTGTGGTTTCGGACCATTCGGACCTGCCCCCAACGGTGTATTAATAAACAGTATTCAGCCAACACAGATTACCAACACGGCCAATACCTTCAATATCTGCAGTGGTGACCAAACTGATATCTTACTTCAAGGTAGCATTCCGTCAACATCATTCAATTATACTACTACTGCGACCTCTCCCCTGATTACCGGCTATTTTCCAGACAATATCAATCCGATCCATCAAACGCTTTTTAACCCGGGAACTGAACCGGATACAGTAATTTATCGAGTTGTGCCATTTGCAACGCCTTGCTATGGAAATGCAGTTGACTTTTATGTTATCGTTAACCCTTACCTGCCTACCAGTGTTTCCATCGTTGTATCCTCCAACCCTGTGTGCAGCGGCACTTCTGTTACTTATACAGCCACACCATCCAACGGAGGAACAACCCCTCACTATCAATGGAAAGTAAATGGCAGTATTGCGGGGACAAACAGTCCAAATTTCACTTATATTCCAGCTGATAACGACCTGGTGAGTTGTGTTCTCACCTCTTCGGAAGTTTGTGCCACCGGTAATCCTGCAAGCAGCAATGCGATCACAATCAACGTCAATTCTAACCTGCCAGTATCAGTTTCGGTTTCTGCTTCATCTAATCCAGTTTGTTCAGGTACCACCGTAACATACAATGCTACACCTACCAATGGAGGTTTAACCCCGGCCTACTTATGGAAAGTGAATGGGATTATTTCCGGAACCAGCAGCCCTACTTTTATTTACGTCCCAAATAACAATGATATTGTAACCTGCATACTCACTTCTTCAGAGACATGTGCTTCAGGCAGTCCAGCTACCAGTAACCAGGTTGTTATGACTGTTAATCCAAATCTTCCGGTCAGCATTTCGATCTCAACACCGTCAACTTCTTTCTGTAATGGAAGTTCTGTCACAATTACAGCATCTCCGGCCAATGGCGGAACAATCCCGATTTATCAATGGAAGGTCAATGGCCTCAATGCAATCAATCCAAACAATGCAGTTTTTACTTACACGCCGGTGAGTGGCGATCTCGTAACCTGCATCTTGTCATCATCCGATATTTGTGTCAGCGGAAACCCAGCAACATCGAATACACTTGCGCTGACAGGGACTGCGACACTTCCTGCCGGTGTAACGGTAACAGCCAGCCCTAATCCTTTCTGCCGGGGATCACAGGTTACATTCACGGCAGCACCGGTCAATGGCGGCACTGCGCCAATTTATCAATGGAAAGTCAATGCTGTTAATGCAATCAATGGAAACAATGCAGTGTTTACCTATTATCCCGTATCCGGTGATCTCGTATCGTGTGTGATGACCTCGAACCTGAACTGTGTTACTGCCAATCCGGCAAGTTCTGCCCCGATCACAATGCTTGAACGGGCAGCTCCGAATGTAACCTTTGGTGCATGTTTTGACACCCTTACAACAATCAGTGCAAAACCATTTAGACTAAGAGGAGGTCTCCCTCCCGGAGGACAATACAGTGGTCCGGGGGTAAATTCAAATACAGGGGTATTTACACCGGAAACCGGAGGAATCGGATCAAAAACAATTACCTATGCGTATGTTAACGTTTATACATGCAGCGCTGCAAAATCAAGGGCGATCCTCGTAATGCCAGCCCCGGCATTTATATGTGGTAATAACCTGACCGATATCCGGGATAACAAATCCTACGCTACAGTGCTAATTGGTTCTCAGTGCTGGATGAAAGAAAATTTGGATTTTGGATTTACGATTTCAGATTTCACTCCTCAGACCGACAACTGCATAGCAGAAAAATATCAACCCCTTCCCCCCGGCCCCCTTCCCCAACCGGGGCAGGGGGTGACGTTCTACCAATGGGACGAACTCATGCGACACGACCCCACTCCCGGCCTCCAGGGCCTGTGTCCTCCTGGCTGGCATGTGCCGACAGATGCTGAATGGACAGTATTGATAAATTATTACCAGGGGAGCGGCCTGGCGGGCCAACCACTACAGGATTCAAATATCAATGGTTTTTCTGCTGTAAGAACAGGGGTTTTCTATCTTAACCCGGGTTTGAGTTTTTTTGATTTTTCAACCATTTTCTGGTCTTCTTCATCCTCCGGGACAAAGAGGGCCATTTCCCATGGGATGAATTTGTATAATTTTTCCGTTTCGCTGTATCCGGCAAGCAGGGCAAATGCGTTTCCGGTGAGGTGTTTGCGGGATTGACCCATTCCGTTGAAGAATGAAGTTGCCGTATAGTTGCCTGGCTTAGTCAAAATGTTTAACTTTGTTTATCATAAAAATGTTGAATTTGAAAGAATTAATTCAACGATCAAATGAAAATTACAAAAGAAAACAATGATAATCAGGTGGAATTAATTGAGGTTAAGTCA
>JBAXDH010000217.1:0-3796 GCA_037141055.1 bacterium
CACGCACATATTTCTCTAAAGCACAACAACCTTTTTCACCTTAACAAGGTTGTCTGTCTGCAACCGGACGATATAAATCCCTGTAATCAGTGCCGAAGTGTTCAGAACAATCGTGTGCACTCCATTTTGTTGTTGATGTTCGAAAACCAACTCAAGTTTCGCGCCAGTATAATCCAATAGTTCTAGTTTAACCTCAGATACCTTTTCCAACTCATACGAAATCGTTACCCGGCCGCCGGATGGATTGGGAAAGGCCGTAAAGTCGGGCTCCCTGGCGATGGCAGAAATCTCGTTTGTTCCGGTAATTCCGCCGTTGGAAGTGCCAAACAGGAAGCCGGCATCGCCACCCACATAAGTCCTATAGCCTGGTGACACATGAATTGCATAGAAAATGCCATCCAACGGGAATTTCGTCTCCCCCCAAGTGAGGCCGCCATCCACCGTTTTCCACACGCAGCCGCCACGCGGGTTTGGGTAGGTGCCTCCTCCTGCGGCATAACCGGTATCGGCATCGTAAAAGTGAACCGAATATAGCCAGGGCTCCAGGCCACTGGGTGTCACTGAAGTCCATGTGTCACCTCCGTCGGTGGTCCTGATAATCTTGGCGGCACCAACGGCAACCCCAACCTGGCTGCTGGTAAAGTACATCCCAAAGATATAATCAGGCATCGTCTTCTCAGTCCATGTGGCACCACCATCAACAGATTTGAGCAATATCTTGTTCCCGCCGATATAGCCGGTGTTTGCATCGGGAAAGCAAACCACCCGAAGTGTATTGGTGGTTGGAGAAGCAAGCCTTGACCAGCTTTGCCCGATATCGGTGGTGCGCAAAATGATCCCGCTGTCGCCCACAGCAATCGCATTGGCCGTATTTGAGAAACAGATCGACCTGATCATTCTGTACCAGAAGCCGGTGTATCGTTTTACCCATGTGGCTCCTCCATCAAGTGTATTGTAAATATCCGCTCCCCCAACGCATCCGTAGTCGGCACTGACAAAATCGACGGCATGAAATACTGTGTTATCGCTGTACGGAAGCCGCGTCCAGGTATCTCCCCCATTTACAGTCTTCAAGATCGCCTCTGAACCATATTCAAAATAGGAGGAAACAGCATAACCAACATTGGCGGTAGGGAAATCGATGGCTGAGATCCAGTTTGAGGTGAGACAGGACGAAAGGGTATTCCAGGTAACACCGGCATCTGTTGTTTTTGCCATAAAACCCAAATAACCCGCCATGTAAACAGTGCCATCATGCAGCGAAAATAGTCGATTGGGATAGTTGTTGAGTATCGTTTTAATCCATGTATTACCTCCATCGGATGAACGCATAACAAATGGTATTGCAGGAGCATTCGTGCCAGCCGAGTAAGCATTGCCTATAATGAACACCGTATCCGGGTTCATCATGCTCACTGAAAGCAGTTCGACCGTATCTCCAAAGTTTTGCAGGGTCCAGGTGTTCCCTCCATTCACCGTTTTCAGCAGTGTTCCTGAAAGTCCGCAGGCAACCCCTTCATCCGGGGAAAAGAAACTGAGCGCTGTAAGTTTTGCAGTAGTGGCTGTGACCTGTGGTGACCATGTATTGCCGCCGTCAGAGGTATGCAGGATGAGCCCCCCGGTTCCTGCGACGAAACCAGTCTGTCCATCGGAAAACCACACAGCTGTAAAATCCTCCTGCAGATTATCGTTATACGTTGTCCAGGTAGATCCGCCATCCGAAGTCTTGAGTATCCTGCCCTGTGAACAAGCTACAAATCCATGTGCAGGATCGGTAAAAAAAACAGCATTGAGATGGTATCCGGGTTCCGTGTGAATGAGGTCCCAGGTTTCACCTGCATCTTCACTCTTATAAATCTCCTTCAAGAGGTTGATAATATACCCGGTATTTTCATCCGGGAAGCAGACTCCGTTTAGCCGGGTTGTTGCATCCATTGTTGAAGGTAACCTGGTCGTCCATGTAGTCCCACCGTCAGTTGTTTTCATCACAGTTCGCTGGTCACCCACAAAATAGCCCAGGTTGCTGTTGATAAACCAGGATGAATACAGCGCGTTGCCCTGAGGCAGCGGGTTACGCCAATTCCATTGTGAACGAACCGGTGTTGCCAATGAAATGAACCATAGTAGCGTGCAAACAATTCGTATTTTCATAGAACTCCTTATAGAAAATCGGTACAACAAGTAGTCCCTATCATCATGTCTCATTAAGGTTCAAGATACAAATATTGTAAAAAAATACAAGAGGGAATTTAGGACTTGGCCATTTCATTTGCCTTGACAAAATATATTTTGCCGTCTTTGGAATAGACAAATTCACCATCATCCTTTTGTTTTGTCTTGACTAATTTTTCAAAGGCTAACTCAATACCTCTTAAAATTTTCACACGTAATTCGATGATTTCATCGTTAGTGAGTTTCATTTCAGACAATTTCGCCACGTTTATGCCATGTAGCATTTGGGTGCAGCGTTTCTTTCAATCGTTCTTCAACATACTTTTTAAACTGCTCAAACGTCATATTTTGTGTTTCAGCGCTTATTTTATCACGAATTTCCCTCAACTGTTCAATAGTTGATTTACCGGTTTGTTGTTTTTCAGTTTTCATAATTCACAATTTCCCTTGGTGTTCGTATTTCTAAAATTTTGTGTCCCAGTTTATAGTTAACCCCATTATATCCTCTAATCCGACTAACATTTACAATGTGCTTGAAATTCCAGCTTACCAAAAGATCTGCATTGTTCAAAGTTGCAATCGCAATGTGCCGGCAATCTTCCAAACTGGTTCTGCCGACCACATTTTCATTTACATATTGATTGGCAAGGTGATCTGCTTCGTCAGTCATTTCAAGGAATTCAATATGTTCATCCGGAATTTGATTTACAAGATCTTTTACATATTGTGGTGCCCCGTTCAATTCAATTTCTGTCAATTGTGAGAAAAGAAGTTTGAATTCTCCCTTTATTATCTTGTCTATAAGCAACTTCGTCCACAATTCAAATTCCGGCTCAAAATACCCGCCAAAAACAGAAGTATCTAAATACATCCTTTCCATAATGTAAAATTAAGCTTATTCTCTTTTCAAATGTTCAATTTTTGCACATTGCTTTGTTCGGAAAATTCCCCTTATGGAATTAAGGGATTTTTACTATTCCAAAGGTACTACTAAATGCAATTAAGAAGCAAATTTCAAATATATCCTGCTAAGTTCAGATCTCACGGGCTAGTGCCCAACTCTTTGGTGGGGGTATAAAATATTCCTGAATGCACCCTGGTACCCGGAAGAGATAAAGTTATTATTTATCTTAAAAAAACTGGATTATTAGCTTGATTTTGTTCGTTTCATGTTGTAACTTTGTTCGTTCTCAGTGAGTTAACTTGTTTTCACTTTGGTTTGTGCAAACGTGCGCATGATTGCAGGAATAATCCGTAACTCACATCTCATTATGTTCAATGTGATTTATAAAATTACAGATTATCAGCACATTAACAAGCTCAATAAATTTTGTTTAGAAACAGTTAACTGTCCTCCCAATCCAATACCCAGGAAGAAATATCAACAGGCTGGTTGGGCGTAACTGTGTCAAACCCTGCTTCCAGGAGAACCCCTTCCTTTAATCCTTCCAATGCCGCAGTGTACGTATTATAATAAAGCCTGATGCCACCGCTTCTATATTTATCCGGATCATCAAATTCGTGGTCTCTTTCGACTTTTACAATCCCGTCAATGGAAATTTCGTCCGCCAGTTTATCGTAGAAGGCTTTGCGCGCTTCCTTTACATCTGGTTTATCTTCTTTC
>JBAXDH010000218.1:0-3703 GCA_037141055.1 bacterium
ATATCTCCGATCTGGTTGAAGGTGTTTCCCGAATTCGTACTGGTATAGCTGCCGGGCCCCAGGGTGTACATTTTCCATCCGCGCATGCCATTCGCACCGCCGGAAAAAAATGCTTTTTCAAACGGCAAAAGCGTGGAATTGCCATATGGAATTCCGATGCCTCCATAAAACCTGTAGACCAGTGAAAACTTACCCGGGAATACGTTGTAATACCTGAAATCAATATCCGGACGAACGTACTGTGCATAGGGCAAGCCAAAAAGCAGGTATCCTCCGCTGTCGGGTTTTGTGGCTCTGAAAATTTTATTGACCGCATAAATAAGATTGCCGCCTGTTTCAAAGTTGGCGCGGATGTACGTAAAATCCTTTACCCTGTTGATTTGCTGGTTGCTGAATGTAAAGGTGTATTTTAATCCGGCCACCATGTGATCGGTATACTGGTTCTTTAGCCTGTTGTCCTGCTCTGCGTTTATAACAGAATCGAAGTAGGCATCGGGAAAGACTTTTACCAGTGAAATTTCAACCGGGTTCAGTACATGCTTGATCTTGTCATTCTGGAGCCAGGCATATCCGAAAGTGATGTTTGAAATATGCCGGTCATAATGCTGCTGGTGCTGAAAGTTGTAGCCAACACTTATCGTGGTTCTCGGCTTGAAGTTTTTTGGCAGATTTTCGGGCTTTATCGGAATCAGGAACTGGGGAAACGTAATCCCTGCATTTACGCCCAGTTCAATGGTGTTGAAGAATGAATTTCCCGAAGAACCATCTGTGGCCTGCATCTGCAGGGACCCGCTGAGGTTGAATCGGAAAAGCTGCGCTCCCCTGAAGATATTGCGGTTCTGGTAGCCCAGGCTGGCCTGCACCCCGAATGCCCCTCCGGAATTTGTGCCGTCGGTGGTCACGGAGAAAGACTGCGCGGGGGCACGGGACAATTCAACGCGGCAATCGACCAGGTCCTTGTCACGCAACATCAGATCTTTGCCCTCTTCCACTTCCCTGAACTGAATGTTAATGTATTTAAATACCTGCAGGCTCGACAACTGGGCGTAGCTTTGATTCACGTCAAGCAGGTTGTAACTGGCCTGCGGCGTAATAAAGATTGACTGGGCGATGGTTCGGGGTTTGACTTTGAAATGGTCCTGGAAAAGGAAGTAATAGGTGTTTGGAGGCTGGTTTTTTACCGGGCTGCGGTAGGTTCTCACAATTGTGTCATAGGCGCCTGTATACGTTACAAGATGGTCAAATTCAGGGTAAATATATATCTTGTTTATAAAATATCGTTTATGCGGAACCTGCTCAACCGTAGTGAAATTCTCGAAGGAAGGCACCACCCTGTTTGTGATTTCAAGGGTGATGTCGCATTGGCGCTGCAGGGAATTTGTGTCGATCGTGTATTTGATGTATATGTTTGAAAACCGGAAAAATCCGTAGTTTAAAAGGTTGTTGGTGATGCGCGTCCGTTCATCGTCAAGGATGTACGAATCAAAATTCGCACCCTTTTTTATCATGCATTTCGTTGTGTCCCTGAACAGGTAGACTGCCAGTTGGGTGTCGGCAACGGCATAAAGCAGGTTCCTTACCAGGTATGGTTTCGAGGCATGAACCCTGTAATGTACAACAGCCTTTTTCTTTTTATAAACGACAGTGTCGCTGATGGTTGATTGAAAATACCCCTTGTTGCCGAGGTACATGGTCATCTGCTTGATCGAAACCGAGACCAGGCTTGTATCGAGTATTACCGGTTCGGCACCGAGTTTCGTCTTCACCCATTTCTTGAATTTGGTTTCTTTCCCCTTGTTGCCCATGTTATAAAATGCGATGTTGGTCCGGAATAGTCCGAAAAGCTTTTTATTGGGTTTTTGCTGAAGGTAGGGTTCAAGTTCCTCGTTAAGAATCCTGCGGTCGGAGATCCGTATTTTGTTCTTTATGAGCAGGTATTCACCACGTTCAAAGTGCTTTGTAACATTGCATCCGGTCATTAAAATCAGGATTATAAAAAAGACAGCAATCCCGGTTAATGATTTTTGCTTCAAGTCAGTTGATATTAAGGAAAACAAAAATAGGGATAAAAAGCCAAGTGCGCCAAAAAAAAGGTTGCAGCGATGACATTTCCGACAGCGTTCATATAGGCATTCCGGTAATGGACGACCGATTTGTTTTGTCATTTCCCTGAGAAACGGTTTCCCCTTTTTTCTGCATTTTCCTGTGTGACATGGTTGTGGATAACGTCAGGCTTTTTCCCAGGGCAGGGGCTGCTTTTTATCATACCTTTACATTCGTATTTAATTTTTTGATTGATCACTTTTATACCAGTGAGTGAAAAGAGAAAAGCGGAGCAGCATAAACTATTCACTTTTATCTTTTACTTTTTCATCGGTACTTTTTCATTGGCAACTTTTCGCTGCGGAGTGAACAAAGACAAACGAACAGCGGTAAGTGAAAGGAGAAAATCGAATAGTGAAAATACCGCGCACCGGCGGAGGACGATATCGGAAGGAACAAGGGTAATGATACAATTTATCGACCCCGATGGGGCCGGTGATACTACGGTGAACCATTGAACTACCAAGATACGACCCCTAGGGGTCTGAATTTTACCTTTTTCATTTTTTGCTTACTGGTATAAAAGTGATCAATCAATTAATTTTTAACCCTTGAAAAGGAATTTATTTTTGCTCCTTTTACTGTGCCTCCTTCTGGCTTGCAGTAAGGAGCCGGCATCCACGGTCATCACACCGGTTATACCGCCTGTTACCGATTCAATGCCTTCGCAATATGGTACGCCGTTCGGCAATGTCCCCGACCGCCAGGATGCGATCATTTACCAGGTGAACATGAGGGCTTTCAGCCCGCAGGCTAACTTTAATGGCGTCATTGCCCGGCTTGATTCAATAAAAGCGCTGGGAGTGAATGTAATTTACCTCATGCCGATATACCCGGTGGGTACGGTGAAGTCGGTAAACTCACCCTACTGTGTGAAAAATTATACCGCGGTGAATGCTGAATTCGGCACACTGGCCGACTTACGCAGCCTTGTCGATGGTGCTCACGGCAGGAATATGTGTGTAATTCTTGACTGGGTTGCAAATCATTCCGCGTGGGACAATAGCTGGATCACAAGTCATAAGGACTGGTACCTGCAGGATGGCGTGGGGAATATAGTCAGTCCGCCGGGAATGGGATGGAACGACGTCGCCCAGCTCAATTTTACCAATGCGGCCATGCGCCGGCAGATGATCTGGGATATGAAATACTGGGTCTTTGCAGCCAATGTGGATGGTTTCCGTTGTGACTATGCCGACGGTCCGCCGCTCGATTTCTGGACGCAGGCGATCGATTCCCTCCGGCATATTTCAACCCACAAACTGCTGATACTTGCCGAAGGCAACCGCAGTGCCAACTTCCTTGCAGGATTTGATTACATCTTCGGCTTCAGCTATTACGGGCTGCTGAAAACCATCTACAGCAGCAATGTCTCTGCCCTGCTGATCAATGACATGAATAACACGGAATACACTAATTCATCTAATGGCCAACAGGTCGTACGCTATACCACCAACCACGATGTGAATGGTTCCGACGGCACGCCGCTCGCTCTCTTCGGGGGCAGGAAGGGTTCCATGGCGGCTTTCGTGGTAACCGCCTGCATGAAAGGGGTGCCAATGGTGTACAACGGGCAGGAGGTTGGAACTCCTTTCAGGAT
>JBAXDH010000219.1:0-3697 GCA_037141055.1 bacterium
CCGGTTTGCAGATCTCAATTACCTCAACGGGTAATACCTTTTTACCTGATTTGGCGAGCGAATGCTGTAGATTGTGAATCGCAGGATTCTGCCATCCTTTTTGATTTGCTGCTGCGATAAGCTTTTCAACTGTAACAGGGACATTGAAAGGGCTTACCTTTTCGATGATTAACTGGTTTGTGTTCATAGCGATGAAGTTTATTGACGTTAATTTAACTCTCTTGTCGAGTAAAGGGCAACTTCCGGATGATGATTATGGACCCTGTCCTTAACAATCAATGTTGTTGAGTATGATTTGATGTGTTTATTGAACAAAATATCATGACCAAGGCAAAGCCCAACCGTGAGCGTAAAATCAACCGATTCGGAATTAAGCTGCCCTGCCTGGGCCAATGGGTTACAGGATACTTTTTGTATTTTACTTTCGGGATTGATTTCAGATTGCTTAAATCCTCCTGTTGTGCAGGAAACCGGGAATGTTTTAAAGCCTGACTCTTTGAAAATCGTAGCAATCAGCGCAGATTCCCTTTCCATTCCATAACAGTAGGCGATGCCAATTCGCTGGAATTTCATGGTTTTTGAAAATTCAATCACTTCCTGCAGCCGTGACAGGGTTCCTGCCCTGCCATTGTCGACAAGTTGTGCCGCTGCCTGGATAATTTTTGTGTTCCCTGGCAGATGATATGTTCGAATCAGTTCGCTGGTATCGAACTTTTGAGCGTGACATGGTTCTGTTGTCCGGCAACTTTTTGTAGTACATTTAATACAATTCATTGTATCATAATAGTCTAAGTAAGTTTAAGCATATTAATCAATCCATTGCAAGCTTTAATCGTGACACCCTACAATGGTTTTCGAGGTCTTTGCGCAACATTGCGCTACTTTCTTTGTACTTGCCTTTCTAACTTCAATCTTTTTTTTAACAAGACTTTTCATGGTTATCAATTTAAGAGTTAATGAGGAGTGATTATTTCAAATGCAAAATTATGAAATTCCATTGATAAATCGCATAAATATCACTATTATTTTATGTGATCGATAAATATAGTGATTTTTCCAGCGTATTGAATGGTCCATCGGCCTACTTTAATGTGTATTTTTGGATTGAAAACAAACATAATATGGGAACTACAACAGTTATTTACCTGATCGCCATCGGCCTTATGGCCGGGATTTTTGGAGGAATCTTTGGTGTCGGCGGGGCAATCGTTATGATTCCTGCTATGGTCTATTTTCTGGGTGTCGATCAGCATACTGCACAGGGAACTAGTCTTGCAGTCATGCTGCCACCGATAGGACTTTTTGCGGCTTATAATTACTATAAAGCAGGCCAGGTAAATATCTGGTATGCATTAATTATTGCCATTTCTTTTATGGTTGGAGGATACTTTGGCTCAAAGATCGCTTTGAACCTACCAGAACATATCATGAAAAAAGTCTTTGGAATTTCCCTGATCATCATGGCATTGAGGCTGATCTTCAGCAAGCAGACGGGAGTGCCTGAATAGTCGTTCAATGGCAATATCCATAGAAGGAAAATAGTTGGTTTATAATTAAATCATTGCTATTTTTGAAGTGATTACGGGGCATCCCAATCAATTTTACTTTAAGCTCATCCGGATGAAAAAAATTGTCGTTCTCGGGGCTGGCATCGCCGGCCATACCACTTCGTTACTGTTAAAGCATAAGCTCGGCAGGAAGCACCAGGTGATCGTAATCAGCCCGCATGATAAGTACCAATGGATCCCGTCAAACATCTGGGTGGGAATTGGTCAGATGACCGCCAAACAGGTGTCATTCCCGCTTGAACCAGTGTATCGCAAGAAGGGAATTGAGTTTATCCAGGGAAAAGCTACCGCCATTCATCCAGAGGGTGAAACCGGCAACAACTTGCCATACGTGGAGTTTGAATATACAAATGCAGATAAGGCAGGGCAGTCAGGGAGAGTCGAATACGATTTCCTAGTTAATGCTACCGGCCCGAAGCTAAACTTTGCAGCTACAGAAGGGTTGGGTCCAAAAGGTTATACCAATTCCGTATGCACCTATTTGCATGCTGAAGAGTCATGGGTAAATCTTCGAAAATCCCTGGATAAAATGGCAAAAGGAGAAAAGCAGCGTTTCCTTATCGGAACAGGGCACCCGACAGCCACATGCCAGGGTGCCGCCTTTGAATATGCACTGAATGTGGCCTTTGAGATCTCAAAGCGAAAATTGAATCATATGGCAGAGATCACCTGGATCACCAATGAAAATGAGGTGGGTGACTTTGGGATGGGAGGCGCCTTTATCAAGAAAGGCGGCTATGTCACTTCAACCCGGGTCTTTGCTGAATCGATCCTAGCCGAATATGGTATCCAGTGGATTACCAAGGCTGGGATTTTAAAAGTAGAAGAGGGGAGAGCCCATTATGAAACACTCGATAGCGAGCAACATGTACAGGAATTTGATTTCGCCATGCTGATTCCATCCTTTGCCGGGGCGGGTTTGAAGGCATATGATAGCAAAGGTGAAGATATTACTTCAAAACTTTTTGCCCCCAGTGGATTCATGAAGGTGGATGCAGATTACACAGCCCGGCCATTTCAGGAATGGAGTGCTGAAGACTGGCCTTCAACTTACGAAAGTCCTGCTTACCCTGATATTTTTGCAGCAGGTATTGCATTTGCCGTACCTCACCCGATTTCGCAACCCAGGAGCAGCAAGCATGGCCTGGCCATTTTCCCGACAGCCCCAAGGACCGGGATGCCTTCAGGTGTCATCGGGAAAATTGTCGCGCTCAACATCGTCGACAGGATAAATAATAACCGCAAGGATTCACCGCATAAAGCTTCCATGGCAAGAATGGGCGCCGCCTGCATAATCTCTTCAGGTTATGGACTAAGAGATGGTATGGCCGCATCAATGACAGTTTTTCCAATCGTGCCGGATTATAAACGATTTCCGGATTGGGGAAGAGACCTGAAATATACCATAGGGGAACCCGGGCTTGCCGGTCATTGGGTTAAACTACTTCTGCACTATCTGTTTATCTACAAAGCAAAAGCAAAACCATTCTGGTTTTTGATCCCTGAATAGAAAACGTCCTTACTTTTTCAAACATATCAGCATTCTGTTCCTATAACAACCGTCATGCAAGAAAAACATATTACACCCGGACCTAAAGAGATAACCAATCCTCCATACCCGACCGGAAACACAAGATTTTGGCGCAAATTCTTTCCCTGGCAGGTTGTCAGATTTTTCGTATTAAACCTCAAAATCATGCGCATTATCATCGGGGGCCATTCCTGAATTTAGCCACAATATGCCACGACCTAAAAGAAAACGCAACGTAACGCACCCACCCCAGATGGAGGGATTCAAACCTTTTGGGATCCCAATCTCTGACCTGGAGCCTGTTATTCTTTTTTTTGAAGAATATGAGGCAATCCGGTTGCTGGATTATATGGGCATGACCCAGTTACAGGCAGCGCAGGAAATGGCTGTTTCGCGTCCAACCCTGACAAGGATCTATGAAAAAGCTCGCCGGACAATTGCCGAGGCTTTTGTTGATGGCAAAGCCATATTTATCGGGGGAGGAGATTATCACACGGACGAGTATTGGTATCGTTGTGAAACCTGTCATAAACTTCTGATAAACTCAAAACAGATGCAATCCTGCTCCTTTTGCAACTCAGATAATATCAGAAAACTG
>JBAXDH010000220.1:0-3683 GCA_037141055.1 bacterium
GGTAGTTCAACCATCGACAAGGTCAAGTTAACCTCGTCAGCAGCCGCCCTGCTGGTCGGGATCAATTCTTCGAGTACCTCCCCGGTGAATATTTCAAACAACACGATCTACGGATTAACCAGCATCGGGAATGCTGCTGCAGTCGGCGCCTATTTAACCGGAATCCAGACCTCGGGCACCGCCGGGAATTACACCATCAATGCCAATACGATCGGCAGCACAACTGTTGCCAACAGCATGAGAGCTGGCGTTTCGGGAACCACCACTGCCGCAACATATACGATCGGCATTAACAATAGCGCCACGGGTACCATTTCCATTTCGCAAAACACCCTTGGAAATCTTGTATCCTACGGGGTAAATACCTCCTCCACCATCCGGGGAATCGTGAGTTCTGCCGGCACCAATACCGTTACGCAGAACGTGGTCAGGGATCATTCGACACCCTGTTCCAACGTAGGAACAACTTCAGCTGCTTCGGTCATCGGTATTTTATTTACCTCCGCAACCGCCGGAACAAACCTTTCACAAAACACTGTTTTCAACTTAAGCAGCAGCCATGCAACGGCGGCGGTATGCCTTACCGGGATCCATTATGCCGGTGCAACCACCGGAACCAACGTGGTTGACCGCAACCTGGTTTACGGGTTAAGCATTGTTTCGAGCAGTGCATCCTGCGATTTGCGCGGGATCCACTTTGCAAGCGGATTGGCCAATGTTCAGAACAACATGATCCGTCTCGGATATGATGGCTCGGGGGCGGCATTAACTTCCGGAATCCAGATCACGGGGTTGTATGATGCAGTCAGCAGTGCCGGCACCGGGATGTATTTTAACAGCGTCTATATCGGGGGAACCGGGGTCAATACAGTAGCCGGCGGAACTTATGCTTTCAGAAGCGACCAGACTACAAACGTACGAACCTATGAAGACAATATTTTCTATAATGCGCGCTCAAACGCCACCACCGGCGGAAAGCATTACGCGGTAAGAGTTGCAGGCACCGGTGTTAACCCAACCGGACTGGTTCTTAACTATAATGATTACCTGACCATCGGGACCGGCGCGGTATTCGGCTATTACAATGCCGATGTGGCCAGCCTGTCGGCATGGAAAACAGCCGTAGGTCAGGATGCTAGTTCACTGAACAACGATCCGCAATATGCCGGCGCAACGGCCACAACGCCCGACCTGCATTTAACTGTTGGAACTCCCTGTGAAGGCACGGGCCTGGCGATTGGTTCCATTATGGACGACTTTGACGGGCAGACCCGTTCAAGCCTGACACCGACCGATATCGGCGCCGATGCCGGCGACTACGGCCTTTTGGGCATTGACATGGGACCGACGGCCCTGGTAGCCCCGCTGACAAGCGGTTGTCACACTTCGGCAGAAGCCGTTACGGTAACCATAAAAAACTATTCAGCAACCCCGATCGATTTTTCGGTAAACCCTGTCACCATTACGGTAACGGAAACAACCGGGGGAACCGGTTACAACAATAACAAGATTGTAAGCACGGCAACCCTCGCCTCTGGTGCCACTGCAAATTACACCCTCGATGCCGCCATCAGCATGACGGTGAATGGCGCCTATACCTTCATTGTGTCGACCGTAGTTACGGGCGACCTGAACCCGGCCAATAACAACCTGGCTCCGGTTGTGTCAACTGTAGCTCAACTGGGTGGTGTTTACACGGTTGGTGCGGGAGGCAATTATACCACATTAACGAATGCAATAACTGCATATAATAATGCAATCTGCCTTACGGGTGCCGTCACTTTCAGTTTAACAGATGCCACCTATTCGGGAAGTGAGACCTTCCCGATAACCATCAATGCCAATGCATCTGCAAATGCCAGCAATACATTAACGATAAAACCTGCTTCCGGGGTTTCCACCATACTCACAGGCACTACTGCATCTGCTGCACTTGCCTTAAATGGCTGCAGTTATGTTATCCTCGACGGATCAAACCAACCAGGTGGGACAACAAAGGATTTTACGATCAGCAATACCTATGCAGGTGGCACTTTTAATTTCGCTGTTGGTTTGTATCACAACGGAGCGCAAGGTGCGAACAATTGTAATATTAAAAATTGCATCATCATCGGAACGCCTACGGTTACAAGTAGTTACGGACTGTTTTTGAATGCCGGCGGAGGCAATTTCCATAATACCTCTATTGTCAATAATACCATAAAGAATGCCAGGATCGGGATTCAATTTGTTGGAGTTGCCGGAGCGATAACAAATAACGGGTTGATTTCAGGCAATACTATCGGCGATGCAACTCAACCTCTGTTACAAGGCGGAATTTCATGCGGTTACGTTGATAATTTGACAATTACCGGAAATGATATCTTTGGACAATCTGTGGGAAATGCAAATTACTACCAATATGGCATTACACTTGGCACCGGGTCAACCAATAGTAAGATACGGAACAATAAAATTCACGACTTCTATTATAATGGTACTGCGGGATATGGCTGTTTTGGCATTTTATTTTCTTCAGACGCAACTACCGTGACTGAAATAACAAATAATGCTATTTATGCTATAAAAGGGGATGGAGATGTGGTTTCCGGAGGATCAACCAATTTTCTCTATATCCCTTCCGGAATATCAATTTCTTCGGGAGGAAATGTGAAAATCTATTACAACAGCATCAATTTAACCGGAGCTGTTTTAGGGACCTCCTATACTGGGAACAGCAGTTGTATAATGGTTAACTCATCTATTACGTTGCTTGATATCCGGGATAATATCTTAAAAAACTCGATGACAACTGCTTCCGGTAGTGGTACGAATAAAACATATGGTTTAGTTTCTTTCTCTTCGAACACTGCATTTACTTCAATTAATTACAACAATTATTATGTTAATGGCATTAACCCCAACGTAGGATATCTTACTTCTGACAGGGCTACAATTTCAGCATGGCAAACCGCAAGCGGTCAGGATGTAAACTCCATTTCTGCTGATCCACTGTATACCAGCAATACAAACCTCTTACCTCAGGCTGGTTCCCTGGTAATCTCAGCAGGAATCCCTATCGGCTCTGTGACAACTGATATCACCGGTGCAACCAGCAGTTTAACCACACCAACCATGGGGGCTTATGAGATTGTTTCCGGCAGTTTAACCTGGACAGGTGCAACAGACAATGACTGGAACAAGTCGACTAACTGGAGCCCCGATGGTGTTCCGAACACCAGTACTGCTGTTACGATACCCCCGGTAACCAATAACCCGATCGTTTATCAATTACCTGCTAATCCGGCCCAGTGCGGAAACATGACCCTGAATACCGGGGCAGTTCTCACCATAAACCCGGGTAAAGCACTAACGGTTAACGGAACATTGACAAGCACTGCAGGAACTACCGGATTGGTTGTTAAATCCGATGCTACCGGAACAGGATCACTAATCCTGAACACAGCACTGGTGGATGGAACTGTTGAACGTTGGATGACCGATGCAGACTGGACCAACTGGATAGACGGATGGCACTTCCTGAGCTCACCTGTGGGAAGCCAGGCTGTCAGTGCCTTTACGACCGACCCCATCACCGACTATGATTTTTATTGCTGGCAGGAATCGACAAACACCTGGGTCAATTATAAGAATGAATCGGTCGCGCCAACCTGGACAACCGCTAACGGTTCGCCCAACTTCAC
>JBAXDH010000221.1:0-3581 GCA_037141055.1 bacterium
CATTGCAATGCACAAATGGGGTGTTGAACACAGGAAGAAGATTACCAATCAGAAATAAGTTTTTATGGTAGGTTTGAGATTAAGTTTGTCAGAACAATGACAAGGATAGAACCTTATCCACAGGTTGACAAACCTCACTCAGCACCTTGATTTTCTGTAATATGCAGTATATGAGCAACCTAATTTGCCGTCGCTGCACACTTAACTGACCAATTATCTAACTTTAGAATCATTCCAGATTACCTCAAAGTGGTTGATTTTATTGAGGAAATTGGGAAATAAGTGCTGTGTCAAAGCGCCGGTTTTGATGATTACATTAGTTACTTCTTCGATTCCAGGATTTCCAAATTCCTTTTAAATGTCTCCAACAATTCATCCTTATTCCGGGTTCCAATAGTTACAGCCTTCTTTTGCATTTGAATCGCCTGGTCGATTTTATGGTTTTTCTCCAATGCCGATGAATAGCTGTCATATGCATTACCTGAATCGGGGAAAAGCTCTGTGTTAAGTTTTAAGACAAATTCAGCCTTGTCGAACTGGTTTGCCACCAGAAAAGAATATCCGACATTATTCAGAAGGGCTTCTCTCTCCTGATTCGTTGTTCCTGCCAATAGCACTGCCTGCTTAAAGGCTGAAACAGCCTCTTCTAATCTCTGTGTGGCAAGCAATAACTTACCGTATTCTGTGAAAATATCCGGTGAAGATGGAAACAACGCCGTTGAATATTGCATCAGCGACAGTGCATCCGTACTCTTTTTGTCGTTAACCAAGTCGTTCATCAACTGAATCGTCTCTTCCTCGGAGATATAATAATTTTGCCTTTCCTTGGCTTTCAGGACTTTAAAGTCAGATAGTGCGCTGGAAAAACCATTTGAATATATATCACAGCCAAACTTTTGAATCAGGGACATAAGAACCGGATTCCTGTATGACTCATTATTGAGTATCCGTAAACAGGCGATGCCTTTTAAGTCCACGGCTGTATAATCAAAATTATCTGTAGCCCCAACCACTTGCCGCTTTGCGGGATTGCGAAGGAAGACCGACCTTGAGCCCATGCTTCTCCCCTTGTGCCATATGATTTTACCACTGCTTTGATTGATTGAAATGAACCATCCCAAGCCATAATAGGAGGGAATCGGGGCATTCATGTCCTTTGCGGTATCACCGGCAGAAAGAACAAACGGAGTGTATGCCATTTCCTGCATTTCTCTCCCCAGAATTTTATTGTTTCGCAACGCCTCATCAAATTTCACCAGGTCGCCCAAACATGAGTATATGTTTTCCGAACCTACCAGAAAGTCCCGTCTTCCTGAAGAAAAATCAACCGAATCGACATGTGTAACTTCGCAGGCATGGATACTTTTATAATTATGGGGCACGAGGAAATTCTTTTCAGTAACATCCAATGGCAACCATTGTAAGATATCCTTTGAAAACGGTATAAAAGTCCGGCTCATCCCTGCAGGCTCAAAAATGTTTTTTCTCATATAATCGGAAAACTTCATTTTCGTGACGCGTTCAACAACAGATGCCAGGATTTCATAGCCAATGTTGGAATATATCCACTCACTTCCCGGCACACAGAACAACTGCGGCTTGTACCTGAAAATAATGGCCAGGAGACTGTCATTGTTAATATCAGCAGTTAATTCAAAGTCATCAATTTGTTCAAGGCTCTGCTTCAATCCGGAGGTGTGTGACAAGAGATGTTTAATACTGATATTGTCATAAGCAAATTCGGGGATATATTTTACCACCATGTCATCGATGTTCAACAGGCCTTTCTCCTGTAATTGCAAAACAGCGACCGAGGTGAACGGTTTTGAAATGGAGCCAAGATTGAAGATTGAATTAGGAAGTATTCTCTCTTTTGTACGAAAGTCCCTGTATCCCGCCTGGTTTTGACAGAAGGGCATATCATTTACGGTTACAAGGAGTTCTCCGTTGAAACATTCTTTTTCTTTAAAAAGATACAGCAATGAATCTATGGATTGCTTTTCGCTCTGGGCAAGAAGAAGATTTTTTCCCAGGAACAAGAATAGCACGAGTAAGTATCTGTGAACTTTCATCAGTTTGTCTTATAGCGGTGAATAGGAAAGAAATCCTCTTCCTCTTTCAAACGAAGGAACCGTGAACTTCTTGCATGGAATCAACTGATTATAATCAAACAGCCCCCGTATTTCTGAAAAATACAGGGGCTGTTTGCCATGCGCGTACCCGGAGCCGGAATCGAACCGGCACGAACTTGCATTCATTGGTTTTTGAGACCAACGCGTCTACCTATTCCGCCATCCGGGCATTTCCACCCCTCCCCTGTTTGGGGGAGGGGTCGGGGGTGGGGGTAAGGGCTGCAAAATTACCAATTTTTCGTCACGATCCACCTGTTGATACTTTAATTTGCTCCGGGATCTTTTATCGAGTATATTTGCGCAAAGTAATCCCCCCCCCTCTCATGGCAGCAAAGATCAATATCTTTTCAGGTTCGGCCACAGCCTACCTGGGTGAGAAAATCGCGCAAAGTTATGGCGCTGAACTTGGTAAAGCATCCGTGGTGAGATTTGCCGATGGTGAGTTTCAACCCTCCTTTGAGGAAAATATCCGGGGAACTGATGTATTCATTATCCAATCAACATTCCCCCCTTCCGATAACCTTTTTGAACTGCTGATGATGATCGATGCAGCCCGCCGTGCTTCTGCAAAAACCATCGTCGCCGTGATGCCATATTTCGGATATGCCCGGCAGGACCGCAAAGACAAACCCCGCGTTTCCATCGCCGCCAAACTTGTTGCCAACCTTCTTTCGGCCGCAGGCGTGAACCGGATTATCGCACTCGACCTTCACGCCGACCAGATCCAGGGCTTTTTCGATGTTCCTGTGGATCACCTGTATGCATCTTCGGTGTTTATTCCATACCTGAAAACCCTTCACCTGCCTGAGCTGATTTTTGCTTCGCCCGATACAGGCGGCACACGGCGTGCCGGATCCTACGCAAAATACTTCCATACCAACTTCGTGATCTGTTACAAACACCGGTCAAAACCCAATGAAGTTGCCAAAATGAGGCTGGTCGGCGACGTAAAAGGGAAAGATGTCGTTTTGCTCGATGATATCGTAGACACCGGCGGAACCTTGTGCAAAGCGGCCGAAATCATTATGGAACAAGGTGCCGCATCCGTGCGTGCCATGGTTACACATCCGCTGCTGTCAGGCAGCGCACGCGAAAACATTGAAAAGTCAGACCTGACCGAGGTGATCGTTACCGACACAATTCCAATTGCCTGGGAAAGCCCGAAAATCAAAGTACTCAGCACTGCCGACCTGTTTGCAGAAGTCATACGCCGGCTAAAAAGAAGAGAATCTATCTCCTCCCTGTTTAAATTCTAAAATATTTCGTACTTTTGCAGCCCTAAAAAAGTTACAGGGTAACAAAGTAACAAGGTAACAAAGTTTGGTTATCATACCCTGTCACCTTATTACCCTGTTACCTTGTCACTATTATTAATCATAAACATAAAAAACATTCTATGAAAACGGTATCATTGAGCGGTTCTCTTCGCGAGAACGTAGGGAAAAAAGA
>JBAXDH010000222.1:0-3504 GCA_037141055.1 bacterium
CTTCCGCCGAATACAGTAACAGTAACCGAACCGTTGCCGGCCCCGTTACAGGTTACATTCGACACAACCGATGCTGTGGCAACCGGGCGCTGGTGAATGAGAAGCACCATGGCATCCTGAACGACAGCGGGGCCGCACGGGTTGCAGCAGCCAATGGTGCCTGTCAGGGTAAGTGTCACGCTTCCGGCAATGTTATCCGCTTCACCCGGGGTGTACACCGGATGCAGGACCGAGGCATTGTCGAAGATACCGGTTCCGCTGGTGGTCCACAACAGTGTCATGCACTCTCCCGTTGCTGTTGAACCTTCGATGGTTACGGCTGATCCTGAGCATGTTGAAAGGTCAGGCCCGGCGTAAACGGCAGGCGGGGAATATACTTTAACAACCGCTGTGTCTGCATTTGGCTCGTTCGGAATGCAGTTCCCGTTGCTTACGGTCCACAGGAAGTTATAGGTCCCTGCGGTGGTGATGGTAATCGTAGTATGGGGGTTTAAAGGATTGGCTATCACTGCAGCAGGAACTGCTGGAACAGAGGGTGGATTTGAAAGAACCTGCGTCCATATGCCCGTGCCATACAACGGAGTGCTGGCCGCCATGGTAACAATAACGGGCGGTGAGGTCAGGCATATCTTCTGGTCGGGACCCGCATAGGGGGGCGACGGGTAATGTTTGTTGAACACCTGCATCTCATCGGAGCTGCTGCAGGTTTGATCGCTGTTTCGTGTAATGGTATATTTGAAAACATATTGCGCTTCATCCACCGGGATGGCTACCACAGCCATGTTCCCGGAGAAGACAGGATAAAAGTAAACCGCCTGGGGGCCCGAAACCAGGGACCAGACACCCGTGCATCCTGCGGGCGGGATGTTTCCTGTAAGAACTGTAATAAATTGCTGGCATAGCTGCTGGTCGGCACCGGCATCTGCAAACAGGGCATCCGGCTGGGTGATCACTGCTGAGGCGGTGGCCGTGCAGCTTGCCGCATCGGTAACCGTAACCGTATATGTCCCGGCGGAGAGACCGGTGATGGTGGCGGTTGTGAGGGCATTGTTCCACACATATGTATAGCCGGGGGTGCCTCCCGAGCCACTTGCGGTGGCGGTTCCGTTGATATAGCCGTTACACGTTATTGGTGTCACCGTGGTATGTGCTGCAAGGGTCTGGAACGGGACAGAGAGCGATACGGAAGCGATGCCGGCGCATCCGTTGTAGTCTGTGACGGACACTGTATAAGTGCCTGTGCTATAAGACGTAACTGACGGATTCTGTGCAGAAGATGAGAAACCCGGGCCCGTCCAGCTGTAAGCTACGGAGCTGTGCGCACTGCAGATATTTGAACTGCCGGTTGAAAATAAGTGAAGTGTACCTCCATCGCATGAAAAGGTATTGGATGCGCTGGCAGATGGTTTTGGCAGGACCACAGGACTTCCGAGATTATCCAGGTATCTTTCAATACCATTTACGTCGCCCACCTGGCCTGTTTTAAAGGATTGCGTGAAATTTATGCCCATCATCCCCGAAGCGGATGAATTTGGATCGGTGTTATTGTCAAAGCAGCGGATGCCATCCTCGCACGTCACGTGAGGCACTGAAAATGTAAAAAGCAAAATATCGGTGCCAATATTAAAGACCGTGTAGGCATTTGGCGCACCCCCGCCCTGCATGGAGAAGGAGTGAAAGTCATGTGCGGGATTGGCCGCAGGCGCAAAGATGCCGTTGGCCTGGCCCCATGCCACCCCCGGGGGATTCACGCTCGCCACCACGCTGAAAGCCACATCGCTGATCGCGGCAGGGACCACCACCGAAAACTGCGACGGGAACGGAATGGTATAGGTGGGGGAAACCAGGGCTCCGCTCACAACATGCGCATGGGCCTCGTACAGGCAGGTTGAAGCATTATACCTTACTTCGTACCGGACCTGTGAAATCCCGTTTGCCGATGCCGTCTGCATCGTGACGAAAAATAACATGACTGCCAGAACTCTTAAATATGTTTTCATGATCTTGGTTGGTTGGTACCGTTTATTCTTGTAACATTTTATTATCCGCTGCACATTTCCGTGCGCCTTTCCAACCGTTGCCGGCTGGAAAGGCTGCATGGATTTATGGCAATTGTTCGTACAATTCATTAAATATCGACTGCTGTGTTGTATTCAATGGGTAATACAGTATCTGGTAGAGTATAAGTGACCGGTCATCATGAGGCGCCTCATATTTTACCTTACCGCTCAAATCGACATCACCCGCATAATACCCCAGGCAGAAATCATAACCGCTCTGGAATGAAGTGTTCCCTGATTTAGTAAGAACATTATCCAGGATAATGGATTGATCGTCATCCGGTGCCTCATATTTCACTTTATGGTCGCTGTTGGCGTCGCCATACCATAATGCCCGCCTTATTGCCGGTGTGGATTCCACTGTGGATTGTGACAGTCCGGTATAATTTTTAGTCGGGCCTGCGAGAGGATGAGTAGTTCCGTAGTTGAATTCCGGTTCCGAACCATTGGTAAAATTGACCAGTGTGCCCTGCGTCGTCATGGTCTTTACATTGGCTGTCATGACTCCGAGGTGATTCCTGTGCCGAAGGACAACATAGAACTGAATGTCGCTCAGGTTCTGGAAGCATACCGGGCTCACGCCGTCAACATCCACAATGTCGCCATCCCTTTGCACGAGTGCCGAACGGGTATATTTGACAAGCGTGTTGTTCGTTTTATCCCTGAGTTCGATAAACACCCAGTCAACGATGGCGTCATCTCCTGTAACTGCAAAGACTGCAGTCGAATCAACAACTGTCTCTCTTACCGGATCTGCCACGCGGGTAAACTTCAAACTGTATGGTAAAGCCGAATACGGCTCTTTTCCTGGGATGAAGCCCTGCGCTCTCAGGTCGTCTCTCATCAGGTGCGTGGATGTTTCATATGGTCCCTGTAAAAGCACCTTCGCCAGCAGGCATACCTGCACCGGCTGCGTAATCACTGCGGTGGCCGTAGCTGTGCAGGAGTGTGCATCCGTAACCGTTACCGTGTAGGTACCTGCGGATAACCCTGTTGCCGTAGCAACTGACTGTCCGTTATTCCACAGGTAACTGTATTCCGGCGTGCCGCCCGTTGCCGTCACCGTCGCGCTGCCGTCACTGCCAAGGTAGGTGGTGACATTGGTTTGGGCGGTGATGGAGGCGGTGAGAATGTCGGGCTCGGTAACGGTCGCCGTGGCCGTGGTGGTGCAACTGTGTGCATCCGTCACCGTCACATTGTAGATGCCATCAACAAGACCGTTCAGATCCTGGTTGTTGGCCTGACCTGCAGGAACTACGCCCCCAGCGCTGGCTACCCAGCTATAGGTGTAAGCCTGCGTGCCGCCCGTGACCGTCAGGTCGATCGAACCGTTGTTGCCGTTTTTGCAGAGTACATCTACATGCGTGGTGCTGGCTGAAAGAACATTTTCCGGTTCGGTCAGCGTTGCGCTGGCGGTGGTCGTGCAGCCGTGGCTGTCAGTTAC
>JBAXDH010000223.1:0-3484 GCA_037141055.1 bacterium
TTATCTGCGAGGGGGGCGAATGCTACAACCGGCTGATCTGCATGCATCCCGACGGTCATTTTGAAACATACGATAAACGGCACCTTTTCCGTTTGAGTGAAGAGTACCGGATTTTTAAGGAAGGACGCGAAAAACGAATTTTTGAAGTGAAAGGCTGGAAGATTTTACCGATCACTTGCTATGACCTGCGCTTCCCGGTTTGGTGCAAAAATACCTGGTTAAACGGCGAGTATGGCTATGACCTGATGGTTTGCCTGGCCAACTGGCCTGCGATCAGGGCATATAGCTGGAAAACCTTGCTGGTGGCACGTGCCATCGAAAACCAGGCCTGCGTGGCAGGGGTCAACAGGGTCGGCGAAGATGGACATGGAGTATGGCATTCCGGCGATACCATGGCCGTCGACCCCAGGGGAACAGTGATTTTTGCCGCTGAAGAGGGCAAAGAAGAAATTAAAACGGTCGTCTTCTCAGCCGATGACATGCAGTTGTTTCGCGATTCGTTTACCGTTGGAATGGATTGGGATGACTTTACCATCAACATAAAACAATAAAATGCCCGGATTATCGGTAGTGATTATTACGCACAACGAAGAAAATAACATCCTGCGCTGCCTGGAATCTGTGAAACCGGTGGCCGATGAGATCGTCGTCGTGGATTCCATGTCAGATGACCGTACACCTGCGATTTGCCGCGATTTCGGATGCCGGGTTTTTTCACGTGAATTTGACGGTTATGGAAGCCAGAAACAGCACGCAGTAAACCAGGCCTGCAATGACTGGGTGCTTTCCATTGATGCGGATGAAGTTGTTTCGGAAGAGTTGCAGAATGAGATCATTCAGCTTTTCGGGAATAATCCTGCATCCCGCATCCCGTATCCCGCATCTGTAAATGCTCACGCCGCTTACCGCATTCCCTTCAGCCTTTACTTCATGGGCAGGATTCTCAGCCATGGCGGGGTTGGGAATGAATTCCACCTGCGGCTTTTCGACCGCACAAAAGGCGCTTTCACAACCGTTCCTGTACATGAAGGCATTGAGGTGAACGGCCCGGTCGGATCCCTCAAGGGCCGCATCATTCATTATTCGTACAGGGATATCAGCCATCACATCGAAAAAATCAACACATATACGTCACAGGCAGCCGAGGGATACAAAAACAAAAACCGGTCTTTCTCCAAAGCCTGGGCCATGTTTAAATTTCCTGCGAGTTTCATCTCGTTTTATCTCCTCAAAGGCGGATTCCTGGATGGTTATCCCGGCTTCATGTGGTCCTTCCTGGCTGCTGTATATGCCACGCTGAAAGTTGCGAAAACAATTGAACTAACCCGGAAGCCATGACGACGATCGAACTGATTATTATTGTCCTGTTGATCGTTGCCGCGTTTCTGACAATCCGGTTCAGCATCCTGGTCCCGCCGAAAAAAGGGTTGCCGGTGCTGATGTATCACAAGGTTCTTCCCGGGAACCCTGACGGTCTTACAGTGACCACCGATCAGTTCGACCTTCAACTCATGTACCTGAGAGAAAAAGGATACCAGGCGATCAGTTTCAAATCGCTGAAAGCGTTGGTAAAAGACGGTGCCCCGCTTCCCAAAAAAACAATCATCATTACTTTTGATGACGCCTATGTGAATTTCAGGGAACATGCCCTTCCCCTGTTGAAAAAGCATAATTTCACCGCTTCTGTTTTTGTCCCGGTGGCATTTATCGGGAAAACCAACATCTGGGACAAGGGCAATGATGCAATCATGAATGAAACAGATTTAAAACGGATTTCGCTCAACGAGGGTATTGAAATAGGGTTGCATTCGTTTTTGCACCGGAGCTATGGTGACCTTGATATAGACGATATGGCCGAAGATTTGAAGAATTGCCGTGAAACCCTCGGTTATTATGGGATCCCGTTCGTGGAGACACTGGCATACCCGTATGGAGGCTACCCGAAAAAGGATCCGGGACAAAAGGATAAAATGGTTGCACTGTTTACTCGCCAGGGGCTCGATTTTGCCTTACGCATCGGGAATGATATTAATCCGTGGCCGATCCGCCGGCCTTTTGAGATCAAACGCATCGACATCAAAGGCACCGACAGCTTTTTCATTTTCAGGACGAAGTTGCGAAAAGGCCGCGCCAAACTTTTTTCATAACCGAATCATGCCCTTCACCTGGAAACAATTTGAACGGTTTTGGTATTTTTTATCCCTCGTCGGGATCATGGGTTCGCTCTCTTATTCAAAGGTTGGCATATCCGTCGGGGGGATGATGCTTGCCGGCGGCTGGATCGTCGAACGTTTCGATGCAAGGAGATGGGTCCGCCTGCTGGCTCCCCGAAAGGTCTGGCAGAAATGCCTGCTGGCCCTGCCTTTTTCATTGTTTCTGCTGCTTGAAGGCATTGCGAAGGGGTTCAAACAATTTGTCAGGAATAAACCTGCATTGCTGTTCAGTTCAATCTTCCTGATCCACATCCTGGGATTGATCGTCACCACCGACTTTGATTATGCGTTGAAAGATCTGCGGACAAAATTACCCCTGTTGTTTTTACCCCTGATTCTTTCCACCTCGGAAGCGATCGGAAAAAAAGGATTTTACAACTTCATGCTCTTCTTTGTCCTGACAGTCCTGGTCCGGTCGCTTTTCAACACATGGCTGATCGAAACAAACCAGTTTTTAGACATCCGCGATGTCTCCCGCAACATCTCGCATGTTGTTTTCAGCCTTTTGCTGGCGCTTGGCATCTATACGTTGTCGGGTTTCATCCTGAAAAAGGAAACTTTTCCAATATGGCAAAGGGGTTTCTTCTTTCTGGTGATTTGCTGGTTCATTTATTATATTTTCCGATCGCAGTCGTTTACGGGGTTCTCTATTACGCTGATTACCCTGTTGGTAATCATCCCGGTGATGATTTTCAAAAACCGGGGCCGATGGCTGAAAACAGGGTTGCTGCTGAGCATCCTCATCGTAACCTCGATCATCATTGTGTCGCTGAAATCGGTCATCTCCGATTATTACAGGGTGAACCCGGTAGACTGGTCAAAGCTTGAAAAAAGCACTTCACGGGGGAATCCATACATTCACAATCCTTTCGCAAAGCAAACCGAAAACGGGAATTACCTGTGGATCTACGTGCAATGGGACGAACTGAGGTCTGCCTGGAACAACCGCAGCCGGATTCCGTTCGACAGCCTGAACCTGAAAAGGGAACCGGTTGCCTACACGGTCGTGCGGTTTCTTACTTCCAAAGGATGGCGCAAGGATGCGGATGCGGTGGACAAATTAAGCCTGCAGGAGGTTTCCGCCATCGAAAAGGGAGTGGCAAATTATATTTTCCTTGAGGGATTCAGCGTGCGCGGCAGAATGTATGAATTTTTATGGGGGTTTGACAATTACCGGGAAACCGGGAACCCAACCGGCTCCACGGTGATGCAAAGACTTGAATTCTGGAAAGCTTCACTGGGAATTATCAGGGATCACTGGCTCACGGGTG
>JBAXDH010000224.1:0-3404 GCA_037141055.1 bacterium
GCGCTATGATCGTAGCATTCGCCTTTTCTTATTTCCTTTACAAGGTTGTGTTTGGGAACCCGTTGTTTTTTGAAGGGGGCAACCCTGACGGACATCCGCTGCCAGGCAATTATCTTGCCATTATTTACAAGGGAGGTGTCATTGTTCCGTTCCTGATCACCCTCAACCTCGTTCTTATCATCTTTGCGGTTGAACGTGGCATTACATTGTTTCGTGCCAGGGGAAAAGGCCGCATCAATGTATTTGTTAAAACCCTCCAGAATGACCTGAACAGCAATAAAATCGAAGATGCCATTGTTGCCTGCGACAAACAAAGAGGTTCTCTTGCCAACGTTATGAAAGCCGGTTTGATCCGCTACCGTGCGTTGCAGAACGATGCCACCCTGGAAAAGGATCAGAAGATCCTTGCCCTGCAGAAAGAATTTGAAGAAGCATCAGCGCTGGAACTTCCGATGCTTTCACGCAACCTCGTCATCCTTTCCACCATTGCCTCCATCTCCGTGTTAACCGGTCTGATGGGAACGGTAATCGGGATGATCAAGGCCTTTGCCGCTCTTGCACAAGCCGGTGCTCCTGATGCACTTGCCCTTGCAAACGGTATCTCCGAGGCCCTTATCAACACAGCATTCGGTATCTTTGGTTCATTGATGGCTATCGTTTTTTACAACTTTTTCTCTACCCAGATTGATAGCTTTACTTACAAAATTGATGAGGCCGGATTCAGCCTTGTTCAGTCGTTTGCCTCTGCTACCAAATAGTTAAAAAAGAATACTATGCCAAAAATTAAACATCCGGCAAGATCTCCGCACATAGACATGACGCCTATGGTGGATTTGTTTTCCTTGCTGCTGACTTTCTTCATGCTAACGACTTCGTTCCGTCCACAGGAAGCCGCGCCGATCGAAACGCCCTCATCGGTTTCAGAAAAGCAGGCTCCGGATAATGATATCATGACGATATACATTTCCAAGGACAAGAAGGTGTTTTTCAACATCGACAACGGTAAGGATACTTCGACTCATTTCAGGATAAAGTTACTCGAGAAAATGGCCGAACAGTATAAACTGACCTTCACGAAGCAGGAGTTGGATAAATTCAGCAAAATGTCATCATTCGGAATGCCTATTAAAAACCTGAAAGCCTGGATCAACGCTGCCGATCCGAAAGACCGGGACAAGCTCCAGGAAGGGATTCCGATGGATTCAACCGACAACCAGCTTGCATGGTGGGTTCGTTCGGCCCGTATTACAAACCTGTCTGCCGAAGTGGCACTCAAGGGCGATGCTGAAACGGATTATACCGCGGTGAAGAAGATCATGGACCTGCTGCAGGATAACAAGGTAAATAAATTCAATCTCGTTACAAACCTTCAGAAAGACGAAGTCACACTGAAGGATGTACCCAAATAAGGTATAGCGCGATTTTAATCCCTAAAAGATAAACCAGTATGGGTGAAATAATTGTTGAGGAAAAAGGGAAAAAGGGTGGTAAACGCCAGGCGAAGAAGCACAGCACCCGCATCGATATGACCCCTATGGTCGACCTGATGTGTCTGCTTATTACCTTCTTCATGCTCACCACAGCTTTCAGCAAGCCAAAGGTCATGGTGATCACCATGCCCGAAAAGACGGATGACCCGAAGGAGAAAAGCCCGGAAATTCCGAAAAACAGGACTTTGAACATCCTGCTTACCGAAGGACATAAGGTGTATTATTACATTGGCATTGCTGATCCGAAGAAACCAGCCGAACTGCCGCAACTTATCAAGACGGACTTCAGCAAAGACGGCATCAGGAAGTTCCTGCTCATCAAGAACAAGGATCTTTTTACCAAGATTGCCGAATACCGCGACAAACGGGTTACAGGAAAAACCGTTGTGGCAGACACTACGGCCGACAGTGCGATCAAGAAGATGAAAAAGGAAGATCAGAAGGGTCCTATTGTGCTGATCAAGGCTGATGATAAAGCAAAGTATAAGGATATCGTTGACATTATCGATGAAATGGCCATTTGCAATGTGGCCAGCTATGCGGTTGTTGATCTGACACCCACTGAAGTGGGGATGTTGAAGAATGCTCCCAAGTAATCAGAGAGAATGTGTTTAACACTTTAAAAATATAGTGTATGGCAATTGAAACACAGCATGTAGAATCGCTGGAGGATATTGTTTTCAAAAACAGGAACAAGGAGTATGGTTCATATTACCTGCGAAAGAAATACAGGAAATTTGTAACCATTTCCATGATCTTTGGTTTTGTTTTAAGCGGGGCCGTTGTTGCTTATCCACTGATCACTGCCTATATCAATAAGGCAAGGCTGGTCAAGGAAAAGGAAAAAGAGATTGGTGTGAAATTTGAAAACCTCAAGCAGGAAGAACCTCCTCCCCCTCCTCCTCCCCCTCCTCCTCCCGAAGTAATGGTTGAAAAGGTAAAATTCACGGCACCGGTTGTTGTAGAAGACACAACAATCGAGGTAAGCATGGCCTCTATGGACGATCTGAACAAGAAGGGGAATGTTGAAGCACCTACCGAAGATGTACAGGTTGAAGTGAAGGACGATGGACCCAAGGTTATTGAAACTCCTCAGCAGGCTGAAATTTTCACCGTTGTTGAAGAGCAGCCCGGTTACCCCGGAGGTGAAGAGGCCCGTATTTCATACCTTCAGCAAAACATCAAATATCCCGAAGAAGCCAAGGAATTGGGTATCCAGGGAAAAGTATTCGTGACTTTCGTTGTTGAAGTTGACGGTACCATCACCGATGTGCGCGTGCTGCGCGGTATCGGCGGCGGTTGCGACGAGGAAGCCATCCGTGTTGTGAAGTCGATGCCCAAATGGGTTCCCGGCAAGCAGCGTGGTGTTCCGGTTCGTGTACAGTTCAACTTACCGATCAAGTTTACGTTACAGTAGCGGAAAAGTGATGTCGACGCGTGACATGTCACGCGTGATAAAAAAAGCGACCCGGGAAAGGGCCGCTTTTTTTGTATGTCGGGCATAGTTCTTTGACTGGCAGGGTGTAAGTCCCTGCACACACCGAGTTGATAGGAAGTGTTAGCGAATGGCAAGGGTGTTCACCGTGAGGTTAAATCTGAAGGAAGCCATCAGCAAAATTGGCGTTTTGACGAACAGAAATCTGATACAAGGCTGAACTACCAATTGCCATGGTGCTATGCAAATAGTCTGTTACCGGCGAATTATATACGCTTCCCATCACAAAAATTCTAATTATTTCTGATTGGCCAGGATAAATATAATGTGGTGTGCTGAATGACATTGAATCAACCCTCCATGTCCAGCCAATACATCCTGAACAATGTTGTTGAACAGACAAGATATTTACAGGTTGGTTTGAATTGTTAATCAGATTGGTTGGCAGTACATATTCGGTGGCAAAAAACAAGTTGAAT
>JBAXDH010000225.1:0-3392 GCA_037141055.1 bacterium
ACTGGGAATATCGGCACGGCCACCGACAATGGTGATGGCACCTACACCGCCACGATAACTGCCCAGGCAGCCTCGGGCAGCGGCGTGTTTTCCGCCACCATCAACGGGCAGGTTGTTCAGAGTGATACAGAAATCCCGACCACTATTACCGTGAATTATTGACTGAAAACATAAATTAATATATAATACCCAGCACCCGATTCGAACGCTTGCCATTCGCAGTAAACAGAATACAAAAGAATTACATATGAAAGCAAAATCTTTACTCCTTCCGAAAATCTGTCTGACCTCATGTATAACAATATTTGTGGCATTGATAGGTGCAACGTCAACTTATGCGCAAACAACAATAACATCCATAGCGAATGGAGATTGGAACAACCCGGCTATCTGGGATGGTGGAGTTCCCGGAGAATTAGACAATGTAATAATCGACTATAACATGCTTGTTAGTGTTAATGTTAATGCAACATGTGCCAGCCTTACGATAGGGGGCTCTGCCGCAGGGACTCTTGCTATTAACAATAGCGTAACACTTACTGTATCGGGCGCATTTACAATAGGTGGTGGAACCGATTCTGGTCAAGAGGGTGATTTGCTTTTTTCTGATGGGAGTAGTACCAATGGTAACTTAGTTTTAGGTGGGGACTTTACAGTTACAAGGATTGGCATATGGGAGAGAGGTGTTGGAACTGTTAAATTCAATAAGCTTGGTAATCAAATAGTACCAGCCAATAGTGTGTTTGGGAGATTCTATAATCTGACACTTTCAGGCTCCGGTATAAAAACAACCAGTGGCGTTCAAGTTCAAGGAACTATCTCCATGGAGGAAGAGGCTACCGCATCGGGAGCAATAAGTTGCAACGGGACGTTGAAATATAAAGGGTCTGTTCCCCAGTTCATCGGAGACGAATTTGGTGATAACATAAGCGGTCTAAGAACATTCGGAGGGTCGGGAGGGGTTGTCATCGAAAACGCGGCGGGGGTAAGCTTTGTCCAAAATGCGGAAATTGACAATACTTTAACGTTGACAAGTGGAAATCTTTATGTTGGAAATAACACACTGTATCTATTGGGCGGCCCTATTGCAGGCGCCGGAGCCGATACTAAACTGATTACTGGTTCATCCTCATCTTTGATTTTTATTAGTGATCAGACAGGCTTGTTTGTTCCGTCCAGTGTTACAGATTTATATACTCTAAAGTTTAGCAGTACCTTAGCTTCAAGTCCCCTTACGCTTCACAGCAGCATTAATTGTTCATATTATTTGCAAATTTATGGGAAGATTATCACCGGATCGAATGTTCTCACAACTGCCAATGCTGCCGGTGGATACGCTACCTCTACCTACAATTATGTTTATGGATATCTCCGCCATATTTTTCCCATAGGTGGATCCTCATTCTTTTTCCCCATTGGGGATGCCGTTAATTACACCCCGGCGGATCTGGCATTTCAGGCAGCGGCAAGTGGAGGCAGCTTAACGGTTAACACTACTCCTGGCTCTTTTAGTCCTGCGACGTCAGGACTAATCAACATTGTTAATCGGTATTGGCATATTACTAACGACGGAATGACCGGTGTTACATATTCTGGCGAATTTTATTTTGTAACCGGTGATCTTCCGAGCGGGGCAGTCACGAATAAATACGTTGTGCGAAAATATTCCGGGGGATGGCAGGTTCCTTCATACGGAGCACACTATGCACTCTCTACTAAGGGAACGGCGATGACCTTTGTTAGTGATGTGACCTCTTATAGTGATTATATCATTGGGGAAGGGACTCCTGATGCAACTCAATCTACTTTAACTCCAACAAGTGCTACTATTTTAGGTAATGGTTTGGTCACTCAGAGGCTAACAGTTACCGCAAAAGATGTTAACGGCAATAACCTGGGCGCCGGTGGAGCTACAGTACTTTTTCAAAAGAAATCGGGCGATGGAAATCTGGTAGGAAGTGTAAAAGATGAGGGCGATGGGACATATTGGATTAATGTTAAATGGTTGGGCGTAAGCAGCGGGACCTTTACTGCAACACTGAACACTTTTGAGGTGAAAAGCGGAACTGCAACGCAAACCGAGGCGATTGTCAACTATATTGCAGGTCCAATTTATTATACAAAGTCCACGCTGACACCAACGAGCGCCAACATTATCGGCAACGGGACCTGCACCCTGCAATTAACGGTAACAGCCAAAGATGCAGCGGGCAACCTGATAACGACAGGCGGGGCTAACCTGTTTGCTTCAACAACTGTGACCTTTGTACAAGCTTCAGGTACCGGAAGTGTTGTTGCCGCTTCCACCGATGTTGGCGACGGAACATACACAACATTCGTTACAGCACCGGTTGGCGCCGGTACTGGTGGATTTCAGGCGAAAATCGGACCTACAAACTACGTTAGAAGTGGGACTTTGGCGACAACCACTTCAACCATAACCTACCAGGTCTCCAATGCCGGGCCCGACCAGTCCAAGTGCAACAACAGCACCTTTACCCTTGCAGGAAATGCGGCCCTTACTCCTGGCGTCGGGACCTGGTCCGTCGTTAGCGGCACGGGTTCGGTCACCAGCATAAACTCGGCAACCTCCGGAGTAACCGGTGTAACAGCTGGGAGTATAACCGCATTGCGTTGGACAATTGTTAATGGTTCATGCACTACATCTGATGATGTCAGTTTATTTAATGCCCCTGCCGCAGCAGCAGGAACGGACCAGACGCAATGCAACAACAGCACCTTCACCCTTGCAGGCAATGCAGCGTCTCCGGGTACGGGAACATGGACCATCATCAGCGGTCCAGGCACCATTACCTCCTCGAATTCCGCAACATCTACCGTAACAGGCGTTACTGCCGGAGGCACCACGACCTTGCGCTGGACAGTTGTAATTGGTTCATGCAATACAACGGATGATGTTATCCTGACAAATGCACCGGACGCCAATGCCGGACCCGATCAGTTCCAATGCGACGGCACGACCGATTTTACCCTGGCCGGCAATGCAGCAGCCCCGGGTGTTGGCACATGGACGAAAATCAGTGGCGACGGCGCCATAGTCTCGCCTAACTCCGCTGTATCGGACGTAACCGGAGTACCCGTTGGCACAACAACTGTTTTGCGCTGGACCATTGTGAACGGCAGTTGCAGCAGTTCTGATGACATAACATTATGGAATGCAGCCACGGCTGATGCCGGGGCGGACCAGAACCAGTGCAGTGGTTCCACCACCTTTACCCTAGCCGGTAATTCGGCTTCCCCTGGTACAGGCACATGGTCTGTGATAACCGGTTCAGGATCGGTGACGGATATTCATT
Organism: bacterium; assembly: GCA_037141055.1. Lineage (GTDB taxonomy): Bacteria > Bacteroidota > Bacteroidia > Bacteroidales > FEN-979 > CAIVAT01. The sequence goes on from JBAXDH010000225.1 coordinate 3,318, forward strand.
CAGCGACATCCGAGATAACGAATGTACCTGTCGGCGGCACCACCACGCTTCAATGGACCATTGCGAACGGGAGTT
>JBAXDH010000226.1:0-3348 GCA_037141055.1 bacterium
GCAATGCGATCACCGTGGTTGACACTCCGCCAGCCACCCTGGCATCTGCCATGCTGTTCAGCAATGTTACGGTAAATTCCATGACAGTCAGCTGGACGAATGGCACTGGGGCAAACAGGATCGTCGTGGCACGCCTCTCATCAACCGTAAGAACAGGACCATCAAATGGCAGCGGTTATGCCTGCAACAGTCCTTCTTTTACGGATGGTTTAAACGCAACCACAGGAACCGATAACGTAATAATTTTCAACGGAACCGGTTCGACAGTGGATGTTACGGGACTGACCGCAGGTACAGTTTACGCCTTTGACATCTATGAATACAATGGTACCGGCGCAACGGCAAGTTATTCCGCCAATTTCACCGGAACTAGATCTGCTTTGCCTGCAGAACCAATCACTCAGGCAACGAATGTGACGTTTTCAAATGTGACGACCACGGGTTTCAAGATCAACTGGACCATTGGAAACGGGGGTAACTCCCTTGTCGTTGTAAAAGATGTCACAGCTGTGGATTCAGACCCTGTTGACGGAACTTCATACACCGCAAGCAGTACATTCGGAGGCGGAACACAGATCGGAACCGGTAATTATGTCGTTTACAGGGCGACAACAAACACTGTGACAATCACGGGATTAACAGACGGGAATGTGTATCACGTGGCGGTTTACACATACAGTGGAGCAGCTGGCAGTGGCAATGAAAATTACCTTACCACCACACCCGCCAGGGGAAGCCAGGCGGCCACCATGGCAACCTTTTATTCCCAGTCAAGCGGAGATCCGGCAACGGTTTCCAACTGGAATTCAGCCAGGGCAGGCGGAGGATCGGCACCTGCCGCATTCATCGACGGGAACTTCGTCATCCAGAATACGCATACAATGACCACGACTGCGGCATGGTCTGTCGGCGCTACAGGGTCAACGCTTGAAATCGAGAATGGCGGCACCCTGGCCGCGAATTTTGCAGTGACAATTGCATCTGCATCCACTTTTAAAATTGATGGTGGGGGTACGTACATACATAATAACACCAGTTCCTTTGCAACAACTATTTTTAATGGTACAGAAAATTTCGCAGCAACAAGTAATTTTGAGATAAGAAATTATGCTACAACAGGACCGTCAGGAGTGACTTTTGGCAACCTGACAATCAACAACACCGTTGACATGGGATCCTTACAATGCGGTGGCGGAATCACAACAATCCTCGGTAGTTTTAATCTTCAAAATCTTTTTGCAGCGAGGGAAATCAGATTTTCCGCTTCAACGGCTTTGGCCCTGGTAATTTCAGGTGATTTTATCGTACAGAGTGGTATATTGGAGTTTGCTTCAAGTGCAGGGTCAAGCGCATCAAGGGCCGTAAGCATCGGGGGAAATTTTAATCAGACAGGCGGCACTGTAAAATGCACGGGCACAAGCAATCCTGTAACCATAACTTTTACCGGATCTAATAAAACATTCACCTTCAGCGGCGGTGCACTGACTAATACAAATATCAACTGGGCAATCGGCAGTTCAGCTTCATTGTCTCTGAATAACAATTTACCTGTTGCTGCATCGCGTTCTCTTACACTTTCAGGCGGGGTAATTATTACCGGAGCAAACAAAGTTTCTCTTGTTTTAGCAGCAACCATCTCCCGCACAGGCGGCCATATCCGTGGTAACCTCGAACGCTTTATCCCGAACGCCTCGGCCCCCTCCGTAACATTCGACATCGGTGATGCCACAAGTTACACGCCGGTAACCGTTGCGTTCAGCGGCACAACGACAGGTTCGGGCAGCATCACAGCCAGCACCACGGCCGGGGATCATCCCCAGATCGCCACTTCAGGCATAAGGGTCAGCAAATCGGTGGCACGCTACTGGACGCTGACAAACAATGGAGTCACAGGGTTTACCTCGTACAGCCCTGCATTTACGTTTGTCGCCGGGGATATCGATGCCGGGGCAACACCTTCCGCCTTTATCATCCGGAAATACAACTCCCCCACATGGACCTCAACCACATTGGGAACTGCCGATGCACTGTCCACCACGGCAACGGGTGTCACCTCTTTCAGTGATTTCCAGATAGGGGAACTGTGCATCGCGCCTTCTGTCTCGGGCCAGCCCCTTGCAACACAGTCCGCATGGCAAAACCATGCGCCGGTTGACCTCGCCGTTACAGCCGCCGGCGACGGAATTACCTACCAGTGGTATTCCAATGCCAGCAATTCAAACACAGGCGGTACAAGCCTCAACCCGGCCGGAACCTCGAACACCTATACGCCGCCCACTTCCGCGACAGGAACCACTTACTACTACTGCGTGGTGACCGGCGATTGCGGTACGGCCACTTCAAATGCTGCCGGAGTGATTGTCAACGCGGTCCAGCCGCTTCAGGCAACGGCATCCGTCGTTTCGAACATTGGCTGCAACGGAACCTCCAACGGGATTGTGACCGTCAGCGCCACTGGAGGCAATTTGTCATACACCTACATCTGGTCGACCAGCACGGCACAAACCACCCAGGGCATCTCCGGATTATCGGCCGGAACCTATTCGGTTACCGTAACCGATGGCTTCAGTTCCACGGCCACATCAGGCGTTACCCTGACCGAGCCCTCATTGCTGACAGCCTCCCTAACCGCCCAAACCGATGTGACATGTTTCGGCGGCAGCAACGGTTCTGCCACGGTTACCGCCTCGGGCGGAGCGCCGGGCTATTCCTACGTCTGGAATACCGTGCCGGCTCAACATGCGAATGTTGCAAGCGGGCTTTCTGCCGGAACCTACCAGGTGACGGTCACGGATATTAACAGCTGCTCCGCCACAGTCAGTGTAGGGATTACCCAGCCTGCATCGCTTCCTGCCGCTTCCGTAATCAGCCATACCGACGTATTGTGCCATGGCAACGCCACCGGCACGGCCACGGTCTCCGCCTCAGATGGCACGCCCGGGTATACCTATGCGTGGAGCACCAACCCCGTCCAGACAACCGAACAGGCTACCGGACTTTCAGCTGGTACATTCACGGTTACTGTGACTGATGGCCACACGTGCACCGCCACTGCCAGTGTTGAAATTACTCAACCTGCCTCCGCAGTTACAGTTTCAGCGACTGTGACCAGCCATGTGCTTTGCTACGGGAATGCCACCGGCCCAGCGACGCTTACAGGTTCCGGTGGTATGTCTGGCTATAGTTTTGTTTATGCAAGAGCAACAGACGCAACTAATAATGTCGATATATTTCCTTGGGAGATCTTTAATCTTTCTGCTGGTCCTTACTCGGTGACAGTTACCGATGCAAACAGTTGCACGGCCACGTCAACATTTGAAATTACTCAACCTTCAGCCGCACTAACAG
>JBAXDH010000227.1:0-3220 GCA_037141055.1 bacterium
ACTATCCTGCCGGCCTGCCGGCTGAGACGGGCCATGGCCCGTCTTTACTGTCCTGTCCTACTCCGGCTTTGCGAGCTCAAAGAGTGCGGAGCCGGAGGCTCGCACATACCATTCTCCGCCGAGCCGGCCCACCAGGTCAATTTTATCCGGGTTTATCCTTCCCCGCTCATCCATTACAGAAGGATTCACATGGATCCGAAGTATTTCGCATATCACCAGGTTCCCGGCGGCTGGTCCGGAACCGGTTTCAATCACCTGCAGCACTTTACATTCCATCTGAACGGGAGATTCCTTCACCCTGAACGGTTTTACCAGCTCCGACGGCTGCATGGTGAATCCCACCATGTCGAATTCGTTGACCCCTTTTGGAAAATCGGCACTGGAGTCGCTCATCTTTTGCACCATTTCGTAGGTCACAGCATTGATCACGACTTCCGGCACTTCCTTTACATTTTCAAAGGTGTGCTTGGTGGTATTGTCCTTCCCGCGCCTCGAGGGGGAAAAAACCACCACCGGCGGATTTGCTCCGAATGCATTGAAAAAGCTGAAGGGCGACAGATTTGGCCTGCCTTCTTTATCGATCGTACTGGCAAAAGCAATCGGGCGCGGGGCGATGGAACCCAGCATCAGCTGGTGAAACTTCTGAACGGAAGTTTCCTTTGGATCGAAGTGCAGGTATGGATCGGTGGTTGAACTCATTTACGAATTATGATTTTAGATGAACGATGGATCAGGTGGCAGGCAGGATTTTTGTCGCAACCTCACCAAACCCGATCCTGAGATTGTCCTTCATGCAACAGCCGCGCATGATGATTGTATCGTTGTCGTTAATAAATTTCCGCTCGGTGCCATCGGGCATCCTGACCGGCCTGGTTCCTTTCCATGCAATTTCAAGCATGGAACCGAAAGAGCCCGGTGTCGGACCGCTGATGGTGCCAGACCCGTACATATCGCCGACATTGATATTGCAGCCATTCACAGTCTGATGCGCAAGTTGCTGGGCCAGGTTCCAGTACATGTACTTGTAATTGGATTGGCAGACGGGTGTTTCCTGCTGATTTTCCGGTTGAATTGTCACCTCCAGATGAATGTCGAAATTGTGGTTTCCGGTAAACTGAAGATAGGGAAGCACCCCGGGAACCTGTTCCGGGCCCGGCACTCGAAATGGCTCAAGCGCATCAAGTGTCACGATCCAGGGTGAAATCACCGATCCGAAATTCTTGGCAAGAAAGGGCCCCAGCGGGACATACTCCCACGACTGGATGTCCCTTGCCGAAAGATCATTGAAAAGGACAAGCCCGAAGATATGTTCCTCCGCCTCAGCCGTTGAAACCGAGGTTCCAAGTTCGGTTTTGGCCCCTGTGATAAACGCTACTTCAAGCTCGAAATCCACCCGTTTCGAAGGTCCGAACTCGGGAAACTCAGCCGTATCGGATTTTGTTTGCCCCTTCGGCCGGTGAATATTGGTGCCGGAAACCACGATGGAAGAGGACCTGCCGTGGTATCCGACCGGTAAATGCCGCCAGTTTGGCAACAGGGCATTGGCCGGATCCCGGAACATGATGCCAACGTTGGTGGCATGCTCAATGCTGGAATAGAAATCGGTGTAGTCGCCAACATGGACGGGCAAAAGCATTTGAACCTCATCCTGGCTGAAAAGAATATCGGCATGCAATTCGGGACGGTCGCGCAGGGATGGGTTGCTCTCCCCGAAAATAGATGAAATCCTGTCGCGAACAGCACGGCTTACTGGCTTTCCAAGCGCAATGAAAGAATTCAGGGTTTCCTGTCCGAAATGAACGGGGTCCGCGCCCAGTCCATCCAGATACCCATGCATGGCAAGAGCATGCAGGTCAATGACCGTATCGCCAATCCTGGTTGCCGCCCTTGGCTTTCCTCCGGGTGTTGTAAAAATTCCGAACGGGATGTTCCGGATTGGAAAATCACTTCCATTACTGACTGCTATCCAGGACTTTATCGAAAAACCACCATCCATTTTTATACGCATTATAATTCCGGCAATCCTTGTTCAAATCGGAAATCGGAAATCGGAAATCCAAAATTAAAGTGTCCCCCTTTTCTCCTGCTCAAGTTCGATCGATTCAAAAAGCGCCTTGAAATTGCCTTTCCCGAACGACCTGGCTCCTTTTCTCTCAATGATCTCATAAAATACAGTAGGCCGGTCCTCTACCGGTTTGGTGAAAATCTGAAGCAGGTATCCGTCTTCATCGCGGTCGACAAGGATCCCCAGTTCACGCAGGGGTTCGATGGCCTCTTCTATATTTCCCACCCTCTCGATCAATATGTCATAATAGACGTCAGGAACCCGGAGAAATTCCACGCCGCGGCTTTTCAAAGCGGCAACCGTTTCAAGAATGTTATTGGTGGCCATTGCCACATGCTGCACGCCGGCACCTTTATAAAAATCAATGTACTCCTCGATCTGCGATTTTTTCTTGCCTGCGGCAGGCTCGTTCAGCGGAAATTTGATGTACAGATTGCTGCTGGCCATCACCTTGCTCATCAGGGCAGTGTATTCCGTTGAAATATCTGTATCATCAAATGAGATCAGCTGGCTGAACCCCATTACATCCTTATAAAACCCGGCCCAGGTATTCATCTCTCCCCAGTCCACATTGCCAACCATGTGGTCGACATACCGCAATCCAACCGTGGAAGGGCGGTATAAAGGCTCCCATTTCACGAAACCGGGAAGGAAAACGCCCGTGTAATTTTTACGTTCGACAAAAACATGCACGGTTTCACCATATGTGTGAATGCCCGACAAGACCACTTCCCCGCTTTCATCTTTTTCAACCCTCGGCTGAAGATATGCCCTGGCACCACGTTTAGTCGTCTCCTCAAAAGATTTGCGGGCATCATCCACCCACAAAGCAACAACTTTCACACCATCGCCGTGCATTTTGCAGTGTTCGGCAATATGGGTATCAGGTATCATGGAAGTTGTCAAGACGAATGTGATCTTATCCTGCCGGATCACATAACTCGTGCGGTCCTTCAACCCGGTTTCAAGCCCTGCATAAGCCAGCGGCTGAAACCCGAAGGCTGTCTGGTAATAATGTGCTGCCTGTTTGGCATTGCCCACATAAAATTCAACATAGTCGGTACCGTTGATCGGCAAAAACTCATCCTGCATATTCATAATTTTTGATGTGCTAATTGATAAAATTATTCAATTTCCATGCATTGCCTGCATTGT
>JBAXDH010000228.1:0-3214 GCA_037141055.1 bacterium
TTTTACTATGACAACAAAATTGTAAAAAACTTTGCCTATGCAACGCTCTTCTGGGGCGTTATCGGCATGGTTGTCGGACTGTTACTGGCGTTACAATTCATCTGGCCGGCGCTGTCTTTCGGTATCCCATACACAACATTCGGACGCATCCGCCCGATCCACACGAATGCAGTCATCTTTGCATTTGTCGGCAACGGGATGTTTACCGGGATCTACTATTCACTGCAGAGGCTCTGCAAGGCAAGGATGTTCAGCGATTTGCTGAGCAAGATCAATTTCTGGGGCTGGCAGCTCATCATTGTTCTGGCTGCGCTTACCTTCGTCTTTGGAATTACCACCGGAAAGGAGTACGCTGAACTGGAATGGCCGGTTGATATTCTCGTGGCCGTGATCTGGATTGTTTTCGGCTGGAACATGATCGGAACCATTATCAAACGGCGTACATCACACATTTATGTGGCCATCTGGTTTTATATCGCAACATTTGTGACCATTGCCGTGCTGCATGTTACCAACAGCCTTGCCATCCCGGTCGGACTTTTCAAAAGCTATCCCATCTATGCAGGAGTTCAGGACGCGCTGGTTCAGTGGTGGTACGGACACAATGCAGTGGCTTTCTTCCTGACAACACCTTTCCTGGGGCTGATGTATTACTTCCTTCCGAAGGCTGCAAACCGTCCTATTTTTTCATATAAACTTTCCATTGTGCATTTCTGGGCCCTCATTTTTCTGTATATCTGGGCTGGCCCGCACCACCTTTTATACAGTGCCCTGCCAAACTGGGCGCAATCGCTTGGGGTTGTGTTTTCGGTGATGCTGATCGCCCCGTCGTGGGGAGGTATGGTGAATGGCTTGCTCACCCTGCGTGGCGCCTGGGACCGTGTTCGTGAGGATCCAGTGCTGAAATTCATGGTTGTTGCAGTCACGGCCTACGGTATGTCAACCTTCGAAGGACCGATGATGTCGACCAAAACGGTGAATGCGATATCCCACTTTACCGACTGGACCGTGGGTCATGCCCATATCGGAGCCCTCGGATGGAATGGCTTTTTAACCTTCGCAGTTCTTTATTACCTGATTCCGAGGATGTTCCAGGTGCAGTTGTATTCCAGAAAACTTGCAAACCTTCACTTCTGGGTCGGCACGCTCGGGATCATCTTTTATGCGGTACCTTTATATTGGGGCGCCATCACACAGGCTTCCATGTGGAAAGAATTTACCGCCGACGGATTCCTGAAATACCCGAATTTCCTTGAAACGGTCACCCAGCTTGCACCGATGTATGCCACCCGTGCCGTCGGGGGAGCACTCTATATCTGCGGGATCGTTATCGGGATTTATAACCTCATCCTTACCATAAAAGCCGGAAATTTTATTCCGGAAGAAGCTGCATCAGCGCCAGCCCTGGTATCTTCAGGAGCGAAGCGCGGATCGGGCGAAGGCATTCACCGCTGGCTCGAACGCAGACCGGTTCAGTTCACCATCTTTGCGCTGGTTGCCGTGCTCATCGGGGGGATCATTGAGATCGTTCCATTGTACCTGGTGAAAACGAACATCCCGACCATTGCCAGTGTGAAACCCTATACCCCGCTTGAGTTACAGGGACGCGACATTTATGTGCGCGAAGGATGCTATACATGCCATTCGCAGCAGGTTCGCCCGTTCCGTTCCGAAACCGAGCGCTATGGCGAATATGCCAAAGCAGGGGAGTATGTCTATGACCATCCGTTCCAGTGGGGATCCAAACGCAACGGGCCTGATCTTTCAAGGGAGGGTGTTGTCGGAGGCCGCCAGTACCGGCCCAATTCATGGCATTATAACCACATGCTCAATCCGCAGCGATTGAATGCGCAGTCGATCATGCCTGTTTACAAGTGGCTGATTGCCGATGATCTTGACATTTCCACCACCGCCAAAAAGATCCGCGTGATGCAGTTCCTAGGTGTTCCTTACCCTGCCGGATTCGATAAAATCGCCAACGATTCACTGATGGCCCAGGCCACGCGGATCGCCGATGACCTGAAGAGTCAGGGCATCCAGGTTGAGCCCACCAAGGAGATCATTGCCATGATCGCCTATCTTCAGCGGCTTGGCAGGGATGTTCATGCTGCAGGCACATCCACCGCAACCCTTACAGGTAAATAACCGGGGCCATGCTGCGTGATATTTTTAAATCGGTAGGGGGCATTGAACAGTACGGGATCATCTCCATGATCATCTTCGTGCTTTTCTTTGCTGCGCTGCTGTTCTACACGATCTCTCTGAAAAAGAAGGACGTGGAGGATTTCAGCCGCATGCCCCTGGACGATTTCTCAAAGGAATCAGATGAAATTCAAGACATTTAACAATATTTTTTATGGATATGAATGAACATAAAACCGTTGAAAAGGATGAACTGACCGGTGATAAACTGTTGTCGGGTCATGATTATGACAATATCAGGGAACTGGATAACAACCTGCCGAAATGGTGGGTGTGGCTCTTCATAATCACCATCGTATGGTCGCTGGTTTACGTCTTTGTTTTCGATGTGATCAAGGTTGTTCCGCACCAGCAGGACGAATGGAAAAATGAGATGGCCGCGGCTCCAGGGCAGTCTTCAACTGTTGACACAGCAGGCCTGGTAGCGCTTACCGACCAGCCCAGCCTCGATGCAGGCAGGGAAATCTGGCTGAAACAATGTAAAGTTTGCCACCTCGAAGGAGGGCAGGGCCTTGTCGGTCCGAACCTTACCGATAATTACTCCATACATGGGTGTGCTTATGGCCAGGTGGTGAATATCATTGTAGTAGGAGTCCCGGAAAAAGGGATGATTTCCTGGAAAACCCAGTTATCCGATACCCAGATCAAGCAGGTAGCCAGCTATACCATGACCCTCAGGGGTACTACGCCACCAAATCCGAAAGCGCCGCAGGGAGAACCTTGCAAGTAAAATGCAAAACCAGGACGATTCTTCCGGCAGCTTTCGCGACAGGTTGTATACCATCGATGAAAGCGGCAAAAGACTTTGGGTTTTTGCAAAGAAACCAAAAGGAAAATTAACTACAGCAAGGAACATCACCGGTATTTTACTGTTGGTGTTCCTGTTTTCTGCCCCTTTCATCAAGGTTCACAGGCAGCAGTTTCTGCTGTTCGATTTTTTTCACAGGACGTTCGTCATCTTTGGCGTTCAGTTCTGGCCCCAGGATTTCAACCTCTTTTTTATCGGGATGAT
>JBAXDH010000229.1:0-3200 GCA_037141055.1 bacterium
TCTTTGGCGTTCAGTTCTGGCCCCAGGATTTCAACCTCTTTTTTATCGGGATGATCGCACTCATGGTATTCGTCATCCTCTTCACCGTTACATACGGCAGGATCTGGTGCGGGTGGGCCTGTCCGCAGACGATATTCATGGAGGTCATTTTCCGCCGCATCGAATACTGGATCGACGGAGATACGCACCGTCAGAAGGAACTTAACTCCGCACCCTGGAATGCAGACAAGATATTCCGCCGGGTGTTGAAACATGGAATATTTTACCTGATATCCTTCATCATCAGCAACTATTTCCTGATGTACATCATGAGTTCCGATGCATGGATCAAACTGGTAACGGAAAACCCGGTTAATCATGTTGCGGGACTGACCGGGATGCTCGTCTTTTCATTTATTTTTTACTTCATTTTTTCGTGGTTCCGCGAACAGGTGTGCACCATTGTTTGTCCTTACGGACGTTTGCAGGGCGTGCTCCTCGACCGCGACACCGTGGTCATTTCGTATGATTACCCGAGGGGAGAGGAACGCGGCGTTTTGCGGAAAAGCGAAAACCGGGCCGAAACCCGGAAGGGCGATTGCATCGACTGCGGCCAGTGCATCACAGTCTGCCCAACGGGGATTGACATCCGAAACGGCACCCAGCTCGAATGCATTAATTGTGCTTGCTGCATCGATGCTTGCGACGACATGATGCGTAGGGTGGGGCTGAAGCCCCACCTGATAAGGTACGCATCTGAAAAGATGATCGCCGACAAGAAACACTGGCATTTTACCTTCCGGTCGGGAGGCTATACCATCGTTTTAACCGTTTTGCTGGTTGCCCTGGGATATTTCCTGGTGTCGCGCAACCCGGTTGAAGCTACTGTGCTCCGTTCCCCGGGAATGTTGTTCCAGGAGATGGAGGGAGGGAAGATCAGCAATCTATACAGTGTGAAGGTTGTCAATAAAACCGCTCACGATCTGCCTCTGGAGATTCGCCTGCTTTCGGGCAGGGGAGAGGTGAAGGTCATCGGCAATGCACCGGTCATCGCCAGGCAATCGCTGGGTGAGGTCGTGTTCTTTCTGGTGATGGATAAAACTGCGCTCACCGGCAGCACGACGAATGTTGAATTCGGGGTGTTTTCGGCAGGGAAAAAACTTGATCAGACCCGGGCAACTTTTGTTGGTCCGGAAAAATAACAACATATGAAGTGGAACTGGGGGACTGGCATTTTTATCGTAATCGTTCTTTTTCTGGGAGCCTGTGTGGCGTTCATCATTTATTCGCAGCATCAGAAGTGGAGCCTGGTTGAGGATGATTATTATCCCAGGGAGCTTCGCCACGAGGAGAAACTGGTAAAGATGCGCAATGCCGGCGCCCTTTCAACTCACCTCCTGGTCAGCCTCGGCAAATCGAACCTGGTCATCCAGTTTCCTGCCGATCTGAAAGGGAAGGCGCTTACCGGAACCATTGACATCTACCGTCCTTCGGATGAAACGATGGATGTGCTTTTGCCTGTCGCAGCCGATACCGCTTTAATCCAGCTGGTTCCGCTGAATAAGCTCTCGAAGGGCCGATATGTGGTGAAGGCTGACTGGAATTCCGCCGGCGTGGATTATTACCAGGAACTGGATCTTTTTATTCCCTGAAATGGAATACTTGCAGCCGTTGATCATCGGGTTGGTGGGCAGTTTTCACTGCATGGGCATGTGCGGTCCGATTGCGGTTTCACTGCCGCTGAAAGAAAACTCATGGGGAACCAGGATCCTCAGCGGTGTGTTGTATAACCTTGGCCGCGTGTCTTCGTACATTTTTCTCGGACTTATCTTTGGTTTCATTGGGCTGGGGATCCATATATGGGGCTTCCAGCAGTGGGTTTCCATCGGCGCAGGTACTGTGATGATCATGAGCGTGGCGTACCCCGTGCTTTTTCGCGGTTCAAAACTGACCGGGGGGCTCGATTCGCTTTTCTCAGGGTTTAAAAAAGTCTTCGGGCGATTTTTCGGTTTTCGCACCTATTTTTCGACCTGGGTCATTGGTGTACTGAATGGCTTTTTACCCTGCGGACTGGTTTACATCGCCCTCGCCGGGGCGCTCGTTTCTACAAGCCCGCTCAACGGAGCATTGTACATGATGACATTCGGTTTGGGAACCCTCCCGGCTTTGCTCGGGCTGTCTTTGCTGGGAAATCTCATCAGCCTGACATTCCGCCGGAAGGTGCAGAAATTCATCCCTTACTTTATAATTATCATCGGGATTTTGTTTATTCTGCGTGGCATGAACCTTGGAATTCCATATATAAGCCCCAAAATGGAACAACATCAGAAACAAAAGACGGAACAACTGCAAAAACCAAAATGTTGCCCTTGAAAATTCATGCGGCTCAAGGGTTGAATGAAGGCAGGCATTTGGTTATTACACGGAGTTACACAGAGAATTCACTGAGGACCACGGAGTTTGATCATTAAATCTTTAATGTTCCGTTATTGGTAATGTTAAAAACCTTTTTCTGTTCTCTGTTTAACTCTGTGACTTCTCTGTGTAACTCTGTGTAATTCATTGTAATTCAGTTGCAATTAAAAATTACACTAAGTCAATATTTATTATATTTTAGACTCTTGATAGGTGTAATTCATAAGAATTGAATAAATTTGCAGCACAAAATGTTCCCGGATTAATACTCCAATCTCATGACCCTCGTCCGCCCGTCTGCCCGTCTGCCTGTCTGCCCGTCCGCCTGTTCACCTATAAACCCATAAACCTATAATATCCTCAAAACCCAAACCCTATGAAAAAATCTACAATTTTACTGATCCCCGTCTTTGCTGTTACTTTGTTCCTAACCTCCTGTGGAGGCGGCAGTCAACCTGCAGCTGATCAAACCGTTAAGGCTACTGGCCCTTACGCAGATCTTCCTGCCGATGTTCAGGCCATGATGCCCCGTGGCGAAGAGATCTACAAGACAAAATGCACCGTTTGCCACCAGACCACCGGTTTAGGCATCGAGAATGTGTTCCCGCCGCTGGCGAAGTCAGATTATTTGGTGGCCGATAAAGTACGCGCCGTTGCACAGACGCTGAACGGATCACAGCTTGAAATGATCGTCAATGGTAAAAAATACACGCAGGCAATGCTTCCCCAGGTTGACACCAAGGAAGATGCCGTTGCCGTTATCAACTATGTGCTGAACAATTTTGGCAACAAAGACGGTTTCGTGA
>JBAXDH010000230.1:0-3161 GCA_037141055.1 bacterium
CTATGAATGGCAGACCAATGCCAGCGGCGGTTATGTTACAATTGCCGGCGCAACTTCATCAACATACCAGGGGCCGTCATTAACCTCGACCACGAGTTACCAGCGCAGGACGGTATCCATACAGAATGGCGTGACCTGCTATTCCGGGTACACTTCCGCTGTGACCATCACAGTACAGAGCACGGTGACTGCCGGAGCAATTGCAACGGACCAGACGATCTGCTACGGAGGCGACCCGGCAGCCTTTACCAGTACGGCTGGTACCGGCAGCGGAACGATCAGCTACCGATGGGAGAGTACGGTAAGTCCGTTCACTACATGGAACATCATCTCAGGGGCCACCCTTGCCACTTATGATGCACCATCAGGATTGACAGCTACCACCGAGTACAGAAGGATCACGATTTCCACCGTGGATGGCGTTGCCTGTTTTTCTAACCCTGCATCATATGTCACTGTTACGATACCATCAGCACTGTCGGCGACAACCAACAAGATTGACGTATTGTGCCATGGTAATGCCACAGGCACAGCCACTGCGAACCCAGCAGGCGGTTCCGCTCCATATACCTATAGATGGAACTCATCGCCGCAACAGACCACTCAGACCGCCACTGGACTTGTCGCAGGCACTTATATTGTAACGGTGACGGATGCACACAGTTGCACCACAACGGCCACGGCGACCATCACTGAACCAGCAATTCTTAATGCCTCCATCACCGCCCAAACCAACGTTACTACCTACCTTGGCAGCGACGGCAGTGCGACGGTGACGGCATCAGGGGGTACGCCCGGATACACCTACTTATGGAACATTGGTCAGACTTCAGCCTCGGCTACAGGGTTGTCTGAGGGCACCTACACAGTGACGGTGACGGATGCCAATTCCTGCACTGCCACTGCCACCGCAGTGATTACGCAACCGGGGCAGGTGTGCCTGCTGGCGAAGGTGCTTTTGCAGGGACCATATGAAGTATCCACGCACCTGATGAGGGACGATCTGAGAGCGCAGGGCTTCATCCCGTCCAAAGAGCCCTATTCGAGTTCTCCATACATTCCTGCATTTACCCATGTGGGCGGCGGAGGTGGTGAAACAGTCACCAACCCGGCAGTATTTACTGTTACGGGACCAAATGCAATCGTTGACTGGGTATTTATCGAACTTCGGGATAAGACAAACAAAAGCCTTGTCAAATATACCCGTTCGGCACTCGTTCAAAGGGACGGCGACGTGGTTGATGTGGACGGCGTGAGCCCGGTTTGTTTCCAGGGATTGAGCGACAACCAGTTCTACGTCGCAGTGCGGCATAGAAATCACCTGGGTGTCATGACGGCCAGTGCAAAGACCATGACGACCTCGGGAACTGTGGTCGATTTCAGGGATGGTTCCGAACCGGAATTCAACTACGGAACAACCCATCCTGTTGCAGGGTCTTCATATAACTATTCGGGATTATCTCAATCCACACCGGAATCCGGAAAGAGGGCGTTGTGGTACGGTGATGCAAACAGCGATCATAAAGTGAAATATGAGGCTCCCGGTGACGATCAATCCATTATCCTGAGCGACGTTGCATCCATTGCGGGAAATATTTCGACTCAGAGCGGTTATGATTTTTGCCTGCAATATTATGCCGGCGATGTTGATTTGAGCGGTAAGGTAAAATATGAGGCGCCTCATGACGACAGGTCACTCGTACTCTATCAGATCCTCTTTTATCCATTGAATACCAGCAAACAGTCAATTTTTGATTTTATGTATGAACAATTGCCATAAAGCCTGATCGCCCTGCACCCTGTGAAGGGATGCAGGGTGGGATATGAAACGTATAAATAAAAATGTAATAAAAACAGCACCAATAAATCAAAAGTCATGAAAAAGTTTTTACAAGCTCTGTCAGTTGCCTTGTGTCTTATCGCGTCCCAGTATGCGTCCGCCCAGGTATCCCAGGTCCGTTATGAAGTGAAGTATAATGCGACTTCCTGTCTATACGAGGCTCACGCACATGTGGTTGGCGCGGATCTGGCTGTCCCCGGCAATACGATTCCGTTTCCATCGCAGTTTTCGGTGGTTGTGCCTGCCGCAATCAGCGATGCGGCGTTCACTGTTGTACAGAGTGTGAATCCCCCGGGAGTTACATGGGTCCAGAGGAACAAGATCACTGCACCCACGGCCGATCTCTTTCATGACTTTCATTCCTTTACAATGCAGGGCGGTGGCACTCCAAACGCCTACCCGGTCTTTACCGTGGGTACGGATATATTGCTGTTTACATTTTCGGTACCCCACGTAGGGTGCGAGGATGGCATCCGCTGCTTCATCAACGGGACAGATCCGAATTCATCTGCTACGGGAATGAAGGGAATTGACTTTACGCAGTCATTCAAAACAATAGAATCAGGCAATCGTGAAGGCTTTGAAAGATACCTGTCAAATATCGGCAGCGATGTTACCCTGCCCAAACCTTCAGCCAGTGCATCCAATACTTTTTCATGCGATGGAGGTACTCTGAACTTGTTTTCGACCGGCACTGCAAATATCTGCAGCGCGCACAGCTCTGTTTCATACAGCTGGTCCGGCCCGAGTTTCAGTTCAACCCAGCAGAACCCGGCTGTTTCGCCTTACCTCGTTCCCGGAACATACACGGTATCCGTTACAGACTATAATGGATGTGTCGGCACGGCCGCTGTAACCCTTTCAGTGCCGTACCTGATTGTTTCTGCAAATACCAGCGTTACAAATGTTTCCTGTAAAGGATTGGCCGACGGTGCTGCTACGGTCTCCGCTTCGGGGGGCACGCCAGGTTATACATATTTATGGAGCAATACCCTCACAACCGCCACAATTACCGGTCTTATAAGTGGCAGCTATACCGTAACGGTCACCGATACCCGGAGCTGTACTGCCACGGCCACGGCGACCATCACCGAGCCTTCAGGCGTTCTTTCAGCCAGCACCACGCATGTTGATGTACTCTGCAAAAACGGCAACAACGGTTCGATTGACCTGACGGTCACGGGCGGTACGGAAGCTTACAGCTATAGTTGGGTAGCCAGTGCAGGGGGCGTAGTTCCTACGGGCCAGGCCAACAACCAGGATCTGACCGGCCTTGGCTACGGCACCTACGTGGTGACAGTAACCGACAGCCACGGCTGCA
>JBAXDH010000231.1:0-3095 GCA_037141055.1 bacterium
ATACCCGACCAGCAGCGCAGCTTACCTTAACAGGGGAATCTACTATAAAAATTATTACGGGGCAACGGTGTATGCGAATGACAAGCTCAACAGGGAGATATGGGTAAACCTGGCCATCAGGGATTTTGAAAATGCCATAAAATTCGAACTGATCCCGAAAAACAACTGGAAAGCCTGGTTCAATCTCGGAATGGCAAAAGGGGAACTGGGAGATTTTGGCGGAGCGGTGAGCAATTATGACAAATCAATCGGGCTGTATCCCTATAACAGGTATGCCTTTCTATATCGTGGAGTTTACCTGCTGAATTATTTTGCCAACACGCTTTATGCGGATGATAAGACAAAAAGGGACCTGTATGCCCGGATGGCGGTCAGGGATTTTGAAAACGCATTGAAATTGACATCCGTCCCCATGGCGAAAGTTGACTGTTTCAACAATATCGGTATTGCAAAGGTTCTGATGGGCGATTATGCAGGAGCCGCCCGTGCTTTTGACAGTGTCATAAGGATTGACGGCAACAACATTGAAGCATACAGGAAAAGAGGCAATGCCAGATACTTGCTGAAAAATTACCGGGGAGCCCTGGAAGACTGCAATAAAATAATCGAAATGAATCCGCAGGATGCGGAAGCCATCAAAAACAGGAATTTTGTAATGTCTGTTCTGGCCGCCCGCGGTGCCTGAGGCGCCATTTCCTGTTATCTGATCGCCAAATTCCCCGTTATTCCGGGCGATCCATTTTACATCATGCATGTGCCGGTTCAGATTAAAAATCCTGCAACATATACATTAAAATTGATTGAGGCGCTTCGCATCACTAGCTTTGGGTCATAGTTAACATGAATGTTCAATTTAAAACCTGAAGCCATGGAAAAGATAATGATTTTCAGCCTTGCACTGTGGTTAGGACTGATGTTTTCAGCTGCCCCCGGAAGGACCATCAACAATACGGGCACACACCGTCATACGATCGCTCAGAAGGGTAATCCGGATAAGCCGGTCAAGCCTCATGAGCACGCGGTAATCGTCCATTCCCCTGAGTAAACTATCGCCGGGTACTGCTCATTGGAAATCACATATCAGCCACTTACAAAAACATCATGTCAGTGGCTGATTTATTTTGCAAAGCAATGGCTATTTGCAGTACAACCCGATCGGGTCAGCAGCCTCTGCAACGCCCAGTTCCAGTGCTTTTTTCAGGTCGCGGCAGGCATTGTCGGGCCGTTCAAGCCTGATCGTGGCCATGGCCCTCGCATAATACGCATCGGGATAAGCGGGATTGATCTCGATGGACCTCGTGTAATCTGCAATTTCGCCGCGATATGGTTCAAAATTACCCTTGAGTTGCTTCCTCTTTTTTAGAGGAACAGCATCCTCCGGGTCGGGTTTAACTGCTTTATCATACTCGGATTCCACGTGTTTAGTTGTGTCCGCCCGGCCATCATTCCTGCTGATCCCCGCCCGGTTGCTGTTAAAGGCACCTTTTGCAACAGCCCTCCAAAAATATCCTTCAGCCAGCTGAGGGTTGATTTCCAGCGCCCGGTTATACTCCGAAATGGCTCCGCGGTAATCCTGGAAAGCATACTTATCCTTACCGCTGCTGAGATACTTCCCTGCATTCGGACTGCACCCTGCCGCAGAAATGATCAAAATTCCCAAAAAATAAAAAAGTCTTTTCATAGTCATGTGTTAAGCAAAATTCAACCCCGTCAGCGCCTGCTCTCTTCAACCATTCCCTGCATTCCCTGAATTCCATGCATTGTTTTCATTGTTTGCATTGTCTGCATTGCCTGCATTGCCTGCATTGTCTGCATTGTCTTCATTCTCAGTTATTGCTCCGCCGATACCTCACT
Organism: bacterium; assembly: GCA_037141055.1. GTDB lineage: Bacteria > Bacteroidota > Bacteroidia > Bacteroidales > FEN-979 > CAIVAT01. The sequence continues at coordinate 1,855 of JBAXDH010000231.1, forward strand.
GCATTGTCAAGGGCATCCAGGATTTCCCTTGTGAAACCTGCCGGGGGTGTGAGCGGCATGCTGTCGGGCGAAACATGGCTGCCTGATGTTACCTTGCTCAGGATCCGGTCGCAGGTGTTTTTAACATGTTCCTCCTGCAGCAGGTCAAAGGCTTCGAAGGTTGCGCCGAACCTGTCGTTGTAATCAACCATGGCCGAAACGACTGCGTGATAGAGCATTTCCTTTGATGCAACTGTTGTGCGGATATGCCCGTAAGCCGCGCTGATAATGAGCGGGGCATGCTCCCTGATTTTTTCCGACACAGGGATCGGGCTGTCGTCAATGACCAGTTTATGACCATTTTCGCGTTCCCAGCCGGCATGATCGCGGGCGATTTTCGCATCATGCATCGACCGGTTGAAGTCGACGAGGTAACAGGTGTAAATGTAAATGATTTTGGGCAGCAGGTACATCCCTTTTTTTTGTGTCGCCCTGAGTATGGTGAAGAAAGCCTTCTTGTGCTCCTTGCCGGCATCGAACATAAAAAAGGTAAACACTCTCCAGAGCATCTTTCGGAGCGTCCAAAGATCGCTGAGCCCGGGTTCCCTGATCTTTGGCTTATAATTCACGTTGTCGAGAAAAGTCAGTGCCCTTTGTGTGAATTTTTGAGGATCATAGATGCTTTCCCAGTAATCGGCAAGTCCCTCATACAATTCAACCCGTGTCATTTGTTTTGGGATAATGTTCGAAATGACATCAAGTTTATCCGCAATATCTTCTGTATCGGTGATGATGATGCGTCCGGCACGCTTGAGATCATACCACATTTTTGTGCCTGGAGGCGCGGCCAGCGGATGGCAGAGGTGGTGAACGATGTTGGTATCGGCGATAAAGTCGGCAGTGCGTTTAAAAACGGTCGGGTCGTCGGAATCGGCGCCGATAATCATGTGAGCAAGCACAACGATTCCGTACGACTGGATTCTGCGTACGGCTTCATTTACCGGTAGCCGCAGGTTTTGCTGTTTATTGAAATCCCTGAGCGAATCCTCGTTCACTGATTCAATTCCGATCATCAGGGCCTGGAAGTTGCAGTCGGCCAGCAGGGCCAGCAATTCATCGTCATTGGCCACGGTGATGTCGATCTGGGTGATGAATTCTATTGGCGTCTTAAAGGAATTGTTCAGCGGAATAAGCTGCCGGAGCAGGTCCTTTGTGTATTTCTTATCCCCGGCAAAGTTGTCATCGGCAATAAAGATCATTTT
>JBAXDH010000232.1:0-3070 GCA_037141055.1 bacterium
TAACTTCCGTCCTTACATTCATACCTGAATTCCAATGTCTTAGTTGAATTATCTTCCCCAAGCAGTGAATGGAAGAATTTTTGAGCGTTCGGAAGATCGTCGGGATGGACAAATGAAAAGGCGCTCCTGCCGGCATTATCCTCAGGGAGCCATCCGAAAATCTTTTTCATGTTCGGGCTTTCATATTTCTTAAAACCGTCGATGTCCATAATAGCGATCACGTCCGTAATATTGGATATCATCGCACTGAATCTGGCATGGCTCTGCTCAATTTCATGCTCGGCATGTTTGCGTGCTGTGGTGTTGACAACAATACCGCTTACAATAAGAGGATTCCCGTTTGCATCTTTTTTAACAACAGAACCATTATCATAGAACCATATATATTCACCTGATTTGGTTTTAATTCTGTATTCAACTTCATATCTTTCAAATAATCCATTTAGATGTCCCTGCATTGCATTCATTGTCCTGTCATAGTCTTCCGGATGAATCAAATTGGTCAAATCCCTGGAATGCTTGAAGCTTTCAGGAGCATAACCGAGCATCTCAAAATGATGCTTGCTGAAAATAACACTACCGGTAGGGATATCCATTTCCCACCAGCCCGTACCTGCTATATCCATGGCAAGGTCAAGCTTTAAATTAGTATCAATCAATAAATTCTCCACACGCTTACGTTCGGTAATATCTCGCATGCTGGCGAGTATGCAGGGCACGCCGTCATAGGTAATGGTTGTTCCCTGTGCTTCTGCATAGATGATCGTTCCATCGAGTTTGAAATATTTAAACTCGGACAACACAGCATCGATGCCATCATCAATACCCCTGCGTATCCGCTCCATCACGATTTGATGACAATCAGGGTGAATCCGATCCAGAATTTTGGTCCCAACAAGATCTTGTGCACATGTTGCACCAAACATGATGATGGCAGCAGGATTAGCATAAACTATTATCAAATTCCGGTGAACGATAACAGCATAAGGCGACCAATCAACCAAAGCATGGTAACGTTGCTCGCTTTGATGCAGTTCGGCCATAATCATGCTTTCGGTCATGTCAACCATGGTTACAAGACATTCGTTGCCATTTTCAGCAACAATTCCGGTAAGGTGAACATACATGGGTTTCTTTCGTCTGGCAGAAAGAGTCACATCACAGGATTCATTTGCCGTGCTGCTAAAAACCTTATTCAGAAACAGATTGAAAATCGTTCGTGTGTCGTTGGAAACAAATAAGCCAAACCGGTTGCTTTTTAATTGAGGACGATCCTTGCCAAGCATCGTTGCCCCGCAAATGTTGACCTCGATAATTGTTCCATCGTTGGAAAGTGTATAATATCCCGAAGGAGCGTAATCGTACAATTCAGCATATTTCCTGGCATCCGCTTCAGCTTTTTCTTTTAAACAAGAGAGCTCTTTGTTGTTCATTTCCAGCTCGATCTGGTGGACCTCAAGCTCGTTATTGAGTTTTATCACTTTGCTATTTGCAAAGCTTATCTCTGCCTGAAAGGCTAATTCTTTGTTGGCAATGATTAATTCATTGGCACGCTTTGCTTTCTCTTCATTTTGGAAGGCTAATTCTTTATTGGCTATGAGCAGTTCCTCGGCCCGTTTTGCCTTCTCTTCATTTTGAAAAGCAAGTTCCTCAATAAGCTCCAGTATCTTGGCTTCTGATTTCTCATTAAGCAACTCTTCTGCCTTTTGGCGAAGGATTTCAGAGGATAATTTGTCCCCGCTATTTTTATTCATGATTTTGTAATTGTAAAAATGAAAATACTGCCTGCCCCGGGAGAGGATTCCACCCAAATTTTACCTCCGTGCAACTCCACGATTTTTTTGCAGTGCGACAGTCCGATGCCTGTTCCCTTATATTCACTGCGATTGTGCATCCGTTTGAAAATGATGAAAATCTTTTCCCTGTTTTTTTTCTCAATGCCAATGCCGTTGTCTGAAATTTTAAAAGCCCATTTCTTTTCGCAACTCTCAGCCGTGATTTTTATTTCCGGGTGAATATCCTTTTTTCGGAATTTGATTGCATTGACAATCAGGTTACTGAACAATAGTTTTAATTCCGTTTCACAGCCATTTACGACGGGCAGTTCCTCCACGGTAATTTTCGCCTGGTTTTTGTTTATCAGATCATCCAGATCAGCAATTACTTCGCTCACCATGATGTTGCAGTCAACCATCGACCTTACACTGTCTTCGCCCAGGATGAAAAAGTCGAGCAATCCCTTCACCAGCAATTTCATCCGATCTGCAGCACCGGTAATAAACTCAATATATGTATTCCCGTCACCTGTCAGTTTCCCGGCGAATTCTGCCTGCAGAAGTTGGGTAAAGTTGGTAATCGAAAGGAGTGGTTCCTGAAGGTCATGGGCAGTGATAAAGGTAAACTGCTCTATTTCACGGGTTCGTTCAGCGACGCGTTCTTCAAGGGATTCATTCAGTTGTTGAAGCTCTTTACTTTGCCGGTAAAGCTTCAGATGGGTTTGAACCCGGGCGAGAACCTCTTCTGCCTGAAAAGGCTTGTTGATGTAATCGACTCCGCCCGCAGCCAAAGCTTTTACGATACTGCCGGTGTCGCCCATAGCACTGATAAAAATAACAGGAACATCGGCTAATGCGATATTTTCCTTTAACCGGAGGCAAACTTCAAATCCATCCATATCCGGCATCATGATGTCGAGCAGGATCAGATCGGGTTTTTCTATTTCTGCTGCATGCAATGCCAATTTCCCACCTGGCACCGGACGAACATTATACCCTTCGGGTGCCAGGATGTCGTAAAGCAATCTGAGATTTGCGCCAATATCATCAACAATAAGAATGCTGGGAATATGGCTGGCTGCCAAGAGATCGTTCAAATTCCATTGCTGAATATTGAGTATGCTGACCGGGGTAAGGTGTGCTCGAAAATATAACAGTCAAAGAGTTTAGTAACACTTTGGCCATTTGGAAAAGGATATTAAATTCAGATATGGTGTTATCTGTTTTTGTGGTGAGAATGTGCGGGGGGGGGGGTAGTGTGTTGATGTAGAATCATATACAGTTTTTCGGGGACT
>JBAXDH010000233.1:0-3063 GCA_037141055.1 bacterium
GCCCTCCCCTTGAAGGGGAGGGGGACCCTTTACCAGGAAAAATGAATGTTTGTATTTGGGAAATGTTGATTTTGTTTCTACAACGAATTTGTATGAAATTTTCGACAAAACTGCTCCCTCCCCTTCAAGGGGAGGGCTGGGAGGGGTCCTTAAATAAACCCTCCAAGGGGAGGGCGGGGATGGGTCCTTTAAATAGCGGGGATGGGTCCCCAAGGTTAAAAAATTAATAAAGATTTCACAATTCTTTAACACTGAAAATGTGCTGAAGAACTACTTTCGCCATGCGTGAAACCGAAAGTTATTTGATTAGTCACAATTGTACCAGCAAATCAGCATGAGACACACAAGACCGGGATCCGGCGGAGCGCGGTATTTTCACTATTCGTTATTCTCTTTTCACTTACCGCTGTTCGTTTATCGTTGTTCACCAACCAACGAACAGTTGCCAGTGAATGATGACCGATGAAAAAGTAAAAGATAAAGGTGAATAGTTTATGCTGCTCCGCCTTTCTCTTTTGCACTCATCCTGATTTTCGATTGGACGATAGAATCATCGCCTTTTATACAGTTTCTCATCCTGCAACCATAAAGTTATTAACAATTTGTCATTAAAGTCAGCAACAGAAGCTAATATTCTTAATTTCACCATCTGAAATGTTATGGCGATTGTCGGAAGCCCGATCACCGGCCGGCGGCAATCGTAGCACCACAGGCAGCAGGCAACCACCTACAACCAAAACTCTTATCCCATGAATCACAGTGCTTTACCGACTTTTATACAGCCAGGCATGAACAACCTGAATTTTTCTGAAACCCGGAATTGCTCCGTAACCATTCCGGCTGGCAAGCTGCTGCCCCAACAACAAACCGCGCGGCTGTCCTTCCGGCTCTCCGTAAAAACGCTGATGGTTTTGATGCTGCTGGTAATGGTGGCAGGGGTTGAGAGGGGGTTGGGGCAGACGACAATTTTTACAGAATCCATCGGCACTGTTGGAAGTACAACTACTATTGCAGCTCATGAAACAGCGAACGGATTTGACAACGATGGTTACACTATGACAAGTGGAGGGGCAACAAATCCTGCTGATATTAGAAACACTTCTGTCTCTTCAGGATATTCTGGAGCTTCTGGGTCAGCAAATGTTTATTTTACTGCGACCAATGCAGCCTATGGATTTGCAATAGAAGGCATTGACGCCTCTATGTATTCAAGTTTGAATTTACAGTTCGGTTATAGAAAAGAATCGGCTAGTGTATTGCCCACCTTGGCTCTTGATTATTGGAATGGCTCTGCATATGTTAATATATCGTTTACATTCATTGAAGCGGCAGGTGCAACTGCAGGCTGGTATCTAAGTCCTATAATCAATCTCCCTTCAGGAGCACAAATCTCGACTCTCAAATTACGTTGGGTAAAAACAGGAACTACTGCTGTAAGAATTGACGATATAAAACTAATCGGGACACCTTTGGCGCCCGAAATAAACATAAAACAAGGAGTAACGAACATTGCAACTTCTGGGACTTTTGCCTACGGCAACCAAACCTCTGGCACCAGTTCTTCGGTTACCACCTTTACAGTTGAAAACACCGGGACAGCAACATTAAATCTGACGGGCACGCCAAAAATAGCTATCAGCGGTACGAATGCCTCTGAATTTACCGTTGACCAGAGTTCAACCACGGCAACCGTTCCTGCAGCAGGGACAACGACATTCACAATCACCTTCAGCCCGACATCCCAGGGAGCGAAAACAGCGGCTATCAGCATTGCCAATGATGATGCAACCGGCAGTGAAAACCCGTACGTCATCAATTTAACCGGGACGGGAACAGTAAGTGCCGCCTCGGATATCGTTGAAAAATCCGGCTATGCCTACCCAACGAATATAGCTTACGGTTCATACCAGTCAACCGATATCACCGGGGGCTCAAACGATATTGAAATTGCTAAATTCACCATCCGCGACGGCGGTGCCACCACCGATGCGGACAACCTGCCGACAACGCTCAACCAGGTTGTTTTCACCATTGGAAACTTCGCCAATATCAGGAGGATCGCGCTGTACGACGGCGCAACCGAGGTTGGAACGGAACAGGCCGGGGCGACCAGTGTTACCTTCAGCGGGTTGAGTTTAGCTGCAGCAGACGGAGGCACCAAAGATTTCAGCGTCAGGGTCAGCTTTAAAAGTTCGGTAACGGATAACCAGAAAATTCAGTTGACGGTGGCGGCAACCACCACTGCTGCATCTGCCGGTTCGACATTCGCAGCAACAAATGCCGGGGGTGCCACCTCAACCCTCGGAGCGAATGACAACAAGATCGCAGTGACCGCCACCGACCTGCTGTTTAGCCAGAATCCCACCACCGTTCCGATCAGCAGCGTGATGACTCCGTCGCCCACGATCGTGGCCGTTGACGCCAATGCAAACACCGATCTTGATTTTGCAGGTCCGGTTACACTAACGACCACCGGCACATTTGGTTCCGGGGCGACCACAAGCGTATCTTCAGGCAGCGGAACCGGCACCTTTACGTTCAGCAACCTGGTGTTTTCAGCAGCCGGAACAGGTGTTACGGTCAACGGTTCTGCAACAGGCGTAAATCCGACCGGGAACAGTGTCGCATTCAACGTAACCAACCCCCTCCCGGAGATCAATATAAAACAGTCGGCAACCAACATAGCGTCCGCCGGGTCGTATGGCTTCGGGGACCAGCTTTCGGGAACATCTTCCTCCGCAATCACATTTACCATCGAAAACATCGGAAGTGCCGATCTCACACTGACGGGCACGCCAAAGATAGCCATCGGCGGCACGAATGCCTCTGAGTTTACCGTTGACCAGAGTTCAACTACGGCAACCGTGGCTGCAGCCGGAACAACGACATTCACCATCACCTTCAGCCCGACAACCCAGGGAAGCAAAACTGCCGCCATCAGCATCGCCAACAACGATGCAACGGGCGATGAAAATCCGTATGTCATCAATTTAACAGGGACAGGAACCGTAAGTGCCGCCTCGGATATCGTTGAAAAATCCGGCTATGCCTACCCAACGAATA
>JBAXDH010000234.1:0-2974 GCA_037141055.1 bacterium
TCATGCCACTTTCGGTGTAGTACACATTGTTGGTGGATCCGATACACGGGTTGTTGGTACTTCCGATGGTGGGTGAGGGGGTTGGATTAACAGTTACAGCAAAAGAACCGGCTGCTGCGCCAATACATCCGCTCGCATTGGTGTAGTTGACGCTGACAGATTGTGCCCCTGTTGTATTCCAGGTCACAGTTACCGTATTGCTGGTGGACGTGCCACCGGCAGTGATTGTGCCCCCGGCTGAAACTGTCCAGATATAACTGGTCATCCCGGCCTGCGTTGTATAAACAACACCGGCGATACCCTGACATGAGGTACTGCTGCCGGTAATTGCAGGCACAGGCAAGGCAACGACGGCAACTGCATAACTGGAGGATGCTCCGCTTCCGCATGTTCCGGCTCCAACACCTGCAACTGTGACATTACCTGATGTTGCACCAAAGGTTACCGTAATGGTGTTCGTACCGGAGCCTGCTGTGATAACAGCACCTGTCGGTAAGGTCCATAAATAGCTCACGGCATTGACAATTGCTCCGACTGAGTAAACTTTTCCGGCAGCAAGGGCGCAAACTGAGGCAGGACCGGTTATCGCACCCGCAGCGCCTGCCGGGGCAGAACATCCGGTAAGGAATACCTGGTCAAGGCCGTATACGGTTCCTGTTGAATTCACCCCAATGCACCGATAGTGATACGTTGTATTGATTACAAGTCCGCTAATTGCTGCCAGTGATGTTGATGGTAAGTTTCCTGAAACTGTAGGAGGTGTGCCTGCAACCGGATTTCCGTAAGCTGTCGTTAAACCCCACTCAAAACTAACGGTTGTCGACGGACTGTTTGCTGTTACTGTCCCGTTCAGCTGTGCGCCGTTTGCGCCGATATTGGATGCCGGATTGGTAACCACGATTGGCGAGCATGGTCCTGAAGTGAAGGTCATGTCGTTTCCATTGGATGTTCCTCCGATGTTTGTTCCGACAATCCTGTAATGATACAATGTATTGCACAACAACCCGGTGATAGCAGCCGACACATTGGTAACAACAGATCCTGTTACCGTGGCAGGTACCCCGGTTACTGTTGAACCATAGGCAGCGGTTAATCCATACTGAAAAGATACGGTTGCAGAATTGCCGTTGGCATTGACCGTGCCGTTCAACGTTGCGGTAGTTGTTGTAATAAATGTGGCTGCAGTGGTAACCACAGTCGGGGGGGCTACCAGAACCGCTTCAATGCCGTATTTCAGGTCGGCTGTACTTACAGAAGGTGCGCCGCCTGTAATGAGGTAATTGTAAAAGGTATTGCCTCTTCCGGGAACTTCTGTGTAAGACCCCAGGGGGTACCATTGAACAGTGCCTGCTGTTTGGGCAATTCCAATATAGAAATCCTGGTTGGTAAACGTTTGTGCTGCAGGAAAGGTGAAACTCATGTTGGTTCCCAAGTCTCCCGCAAGAATCGTGTAGTTAGGTGTTTGTGAAAGGATGGTGCCTGCGCTGTTCATTACAACTGCAAAAATGGCGTTTCCAACATTGGCAGCATAATTATAGATCAGGATGTTTGCTCCTTTTACAAGGCCTGTACCGTTCATGGTAAATTTTGCTCCAAAAATTCCCGTGCCGGGATAAGTATACCCGTATCCGGAGGCATTTGCCGTGTTATATGTATAAGAGTACAGATTATTATTGACATTGCCGGGGATGGTCATGGTGTTGTTCGCTGTATAAGTCTCCCCTGCAATGACAGATGTTTCCGCGGTTATATTTACATTTTCCTGGGTGGTAGGAGTCCATCCCGGGAAGTTTATCGTAGTGGCTGTTCCTGCGGCAAGCGCTGTCAGGGGTAAAGTAGCCGTATATCGCACCGTTGAAGTGGCCACATCTTTAACTGTGAGGATTATGTTGCATGTCAGGGCTGATGCCGAGGCATTGGATACCCTTACGCCAACAGTGGTTGGAGTTCCGAATGGAGTTGGAACTCTTTCTGATGTGTAAATATTGGTTACAGCTGCAATGTCTGTCAAAGCATTGTTTGTAAATGTTGTTGCAGGCCTGAAAGCAGTAACAGCCAGTGCAGTGCCCTGTACTGTAGCACTCTGATATCCATAACAAAGTGTCGCCTGGGTGGTGTTGCAGTAGGCTACCAGGGCAGTGGTTCCACCCATGGCCCCGGCAGCATTGCTGAATTCCCATGCCACATAAACGCCTCCTCCTGTATAGTTAAACGTTGATCCGCCAACAAAGGGGATGCTATACGCCCCAGCTGCGATCGGTACTGTGAAAGCAGGGTCGGCACTGACCTGTGTAAAACCGGTTGTGGTCCATGTAGCACCAAGGGTATATGTCACATCAGTGGTATTCTTTAAATAAATATTGAGTATCCCTGTCTGGGTTCCTATTCCTGCCGCAGCGATCAAAAACCCGAGCGCATTGATATCATAACCGGAGGGAAACCCGCCTGCTGCCATTTCTGATTGAAGGATAAGGTATTCTTCGCGCTGGTACCTGATCGAGTTACGCGGAATCCGGCTGTTTCCTGATGTGCTCCCTGTACTTGGCAATACCCAGGCGGTCATTGCATCGGTACCTGGATTAAAATTAACCTGGCCTCCGCCGGGAATTGAATTTAACGGAGTTACAACAGGCGTGTTTTCATCGTTAATGCCCGTTGGACATTGTAGTGGCACCTGTGCGAAAGTGAAGGCTGAAATGAACAACCCAAACAAAAATGGTAATGTTTTTTTCATAGATAAAGTTTTAGTTGTTAATAGATTAATGAATATGAAAGCGGGAAATAGTCAAGAGTAGTAATAACAGGAAGTAAAAACTTAAATATGAAATTCCGGGGTTGCTGTGGGGTAAACAAATATACTGTTTAATTGACACCAAATCAATCTTATTAAATTAATCTCAAAGTCCTCCGTTCAAGTAAAAAAAAAGCCCCGCCGTTTCCGGCAGGGCCTTTTGCATTTTAACTTTGCAATTTA
>JBAXDH010000235.1:0-2939 GCA_037141055.1 bacterium
TCTTTTATATCTATTTTTTTTACCCATTGCACATTTCCAATGAATAGACGGAATGCATAACCAGTCAGTATATAGGCCATCCATGGAAGCAATGGGAAATATGACCATTCAGCACCTCCCCATAAGAAAGCACTGAGATATTTAAGAAATCCGGTTGAAGTTGGGAATAGTGTCACGTATTGTGACATAGCAACAATCGCGGATCCTGTCAGGATATAAGGCAGATAATGGGTTTTAAAAAGGATTCGGATCAACCCGATAACCAGGATACTAAGTCCGGCAAGGGTCAGGATGTCAGCCCCAAATATAAAATGCCAGGGATTAATATCCGATTCACCCTGGAAAATCTGAATTAGAAGGTTTACCGATCGTCCCATATTCAGCAGGATTCCTCCTGCAAAAAGCATCAGCCCACGCAGAATAAATCCTTTCACAGATTTTTTTGAAGACGCCAGAAAATAACCCATTACCGCCATAAAAACAGGGGCACATGCAGGACCTCCCAGGAAAAGTGAAATTTTACCAAGGGTACTGTTGTAGAGGTCATATTCTGCCAGTTGTTCCATTATATGCACCTGGATCATTAAAAGGACAGCAATTCCTTTTAATAAATCTGCAGTTCCATTGCGGGATTTTTGGACTTCCAGTTCTACGGTCATGAATTAAACAACATTAGATGTGTTTCAGGATAACATTTCGCAACATGTCTTTACTCACAACTCCCGATTGCCTCCACATCACTTCGCCGGTTTTGAATAGTATCACAGTTGGAACGCCTTGGATATGGTATTTACTTGCCAAATCGGTATTTTGGTCAACATCAATTTTAATCACCCGGATCCGCTCCCCGAATTCGGATGCAATTTCTGATAAAATGGGTGACTGGACTTTACAAGGGCCGCACCACAAGGCATGAAAATCAACAATTACGGGGCGTGTATCGTTTATAATTGAATCAAAGTTGCCTTTCATTATTCTTAAATTTTATAGGTTAAACTGCCATTTGGACAAGCTGCCACACACTCGAGGCATTTTGAGCAGGTATAGCTTATACCAGGTTTTTCCATGGCTGGTTTGTAAAGACTGAATTTAGCGGGTTCCATGGCTACGATATAGCATTTTTTATCGCAAATCCCGCAATTCATACAGCTTTCAGAGTCCAGTTTGATTTTAAAGAAGGAGAACCGGTTTAACCATCCGGAAATCCATGCAATGGGACATCCCACTTTATGATATTGATACATCTGGCGAATCTTGCCGTCGGGGCTCATACTCATCATAAGCTCCATGATAAGCCCCATAGGGCATACCCAGCGGCAAAACACCTTCCCGAATACCACACCGAGCAATGTTCCCGTAAGAAGCACAAACCAAAGCGAAATATGAAAGTAGGAAATAGCAATATAAAGTCCGATACCCAGCACTGCCAGGATTATAACCCTTTTATCAACAAGTAATTTTAACGTTTTTCGCATTTTGGTCGTCTCAACACATGTGTTTATAATCCTGGTAATCTTGGGAATTGGCCTGTTTTCGACAACCTGGAATAAACACCCCAGCCTTTTTTCATCCAATGTCCGACAATGGGCATTGGAATCATAAATGCTTTGGTGCCGTTCCTGAACACAAAGGCAGCTCCGTTGCCGGTATCCATCACGCAAAGAATGTTAAGATGTTCCTGATACCCTTTCCGTTTGCTACTCCCTTTTTCAATTTCCAGAATATTATATGCAGCGTTACGCCCCATTAATTCGGCTATATGCCCTTGTTTTGCGATCCATTCAGGCCCTTCGAGGGCAGCCACATCCCCTATGGCAAAGACAGAGGGAAAATTAGGGACTTGTCCTGTATCATCAATTTTAATAAACCCCGCTTCCGAAAGAGGTAAATCTGAATTCTTCAAGATTGCAGGGCCGTTTCCTGCGGCAATGAACATGGTAAAGTCTGCACCCAATTTTGAATCATCTTCAAAGACAACACCATCGTTTACGAACTCTTTGATTTTTTTTCCAAAACGTTTGCCGATGTTGTAGCTGGTGAACATTTTGTCCATCATGGCCAAAGCCCCTTTTCCCATTCTGGCTCCGGGTTCATCCATGGGAGCAAAGAAGGTCAGTTCGAAATTTTCCCTGAGTTTTCTGGACTTCAAATAATTGTGAATATTAAATATCAGCTCAAAGGCAGGTCCACCACGAACTGCCGATTTGTCCTTTGGATTACCTCCAAAGCCTATGGCTATTTTACCGCTGCCCTTTTTAACCAGTTCATCGATCTTATTCCGAATTTCCAGGACCATTTCTGGTTTGGCACAGATTGACATGGTGTGTTCTATCCCTTGGTGCTGCATTTTTGCAGCACCAAAAGCAACAACCAGGTAATCAAATTCCAGAACATGGTTTTCACAAACCACCCGGTAATCTGTCGCATGAATTTCAGTTACCCTATCGATAATAACCTGAAAAGGATATTTTTTTTGAATATCTGATAGCGGAACTTTGACGTCATTGAACTCCTTCATATGAACAGGAATCCAAATGGATATAGGGTACAGGTATAAATAATCGCGATCAGAAACCAGGGTGATCTCAAAGTCACCTTTTTTTTGCAGTGCAATTGCAGTTTGCACACCGGCAAAACCACCGCCAAGAATAAGAACTTTCTTCATCTTCAGAAAGTACCGATCACTGATTCAACGATTCCTGATGCTTCACCATAAGCACCATGGATGGCTTCAGCAGCAACAGAAGATAATCCGGCTGTCATTACCGACATATTAAGCAAGGCAACGTAGGTTTTTCCATCCGATTCTTCATAAACCGAAATCCGGTAAGGCATCAGAATTGAAACAATCCGTCCATCGTCCTGATCAAGCATACGACCTGAATATTCCGGTTTGCAGATCTCAATTACCTCAACGGGTAATACCTTTTTACCTGATT
>JBAXDH010000236.1:0-2915 GCA_037141055.1 bacterium
TCAGGCATAAAAAAAGACAGTCGTTAAACTGTCTTGGTGATCAGCCTGGGATTCGAACCCAGGACCCCCGCCTTAAAAGGGCGATGCTCTACCGGCTGAGCTAGCTAATCAGCTTCTGAATTTGAGGGTGCAAAAGTACACGTTTTCTTTCAATATGCAAACAATAATTGATATTTTTCAACCTTTCAAAGATAGTTATCCAGGATTCCTTTCCCGTTCCTCATAATAATCATTTCATCTGAAGTGCAGTCAACTACGGTTGACGGAACATTCCCGCAATGCCCCGAATCGATGACGATGTCGACCAGCTTATGGAACTTTTCATATATCAACTCGGGATCTGTCTGGTATTCAATTATCTCATCATCCGCGTGGATGGAGGTGGTCATGATCGGGTTCCCAAGTAATTCAACGATCTGGATTGGGACTTTGTGATCGGGGATACGGATGCCGACAGTTTTTTTCCTGCTTTGGAAAAAATGCGGGACTTCACTGTTGGCATTGAGGATAAAAGTGAAAGGTCCCGGCAGGGTCCGGCGCATCACTTTGTAGGTGTGGTTGGCAATCGGTTTGGTGTAGCTTGAAAGCTGACTGAGATCATAACATACAAAGGAAAAATTCGCCTTCTCCCGTTTAATCCCTTTGATCTGCGCAATCCGGTCAACCGCCCTGATTTTAGTGATATCACACCCTAAACCATATACGGTATCGGAGGGATAGATGATCACCCCGCCCTGGCGCAGACAATCCACAACAATTTTCAGTTGACGTTCACTTGGATTTTCGGGATGAATCTTTAGTAGCATAAAAAATGGGTAAGCCCCTTATATCGCACCGCTCGACCATCGTACCCTTGCTTTCTTCCAAACCTGGGGGAGTTAGATAGGAGCTGGTCGTATAAGACTTACCCGCTGCAAAAGTAGGCAAAATATGCTTCCGAAGCAAATATTTTTACCAGTCATCTAAGTTTATTACATTTGCATCATCCATAAAAATCAAACCCATGAAAACATCCCTTATCCTGATTTTAAAAAACAGTTGGCCATACGGATTGATCCTTGGCGGAACATCAATTCTCATTTCATTGCTCCTGTATATCTTTGATGTGAACATGTTCTCGATTACATTCGCAATTTTCTCTTTTGTGGTTATTTTGATTGGAATTCCGGTAACTTTTGGCGTGCTGGGATGCAATAACCTCAGAACCAAACATGCAAACGAACGGACGATTGCTTATCTGGATGCCGTAATGACATGTTTAGTGATTTTCCTCATCGGGTTTCTCCTGTCAAATCTGTACAATTATGTTTTTAACAAATTCCTCGATCCGGGGTATATGAAGGCACAGATGCAGAAACTTGTTGAAATGCTCGATAAATATAATCTTCCACAGGACAAGATCGATGAAACAATAGCCAATTCAGAGAAGGGCTTCCAGCCACTTAGGATGCTTATTACATCAGGTATTGTGTCGGCTGTCCTTTCTCTTATCATTTCCATTTTTATCCGTAAGAAGGATAAATTCGAAGAAACAATTTAGTAATTGATGAATGTATCTATTGTAATACCCCTTCTCAACGAAGAGGAGTCCCTTCCCGAACTTGCCGCCTGGATCGACCGGGTGATGCAGGCCAATAATTTCAGCTATGAGGTCATTTTCGTGGATGACGGCAGCAAAGACACATCATGGCAGATTATCCAGGGTCTGCAAAAAGTCAATTCCAGCATCAAAGGAATTAAATTCCGCAGGAATTACGGGAAAGCCGCCGCATTGAATGTCGGGTTCATCGCTGCAAAGGGGGATGTCGTTTTTACCATGGATGCTGATCTTCAGGACAGTCCCGATGAACTTCCCGAAATGTACCGGATGGTCATGGAGGAAGGTTTAGACATCGTTTCCGGATGGAAGAAAAAACGACATGACCCTTTGTCCAAAACCATCCCGACCAAATTTTACAACTGGTCGGCCCGCCGGATGTCAGGGATCAAACTGCACGATTTCAATTGCGGGCTGAAAGCGTATAAAAATTCGGTGGTGAAAAGCATTGAAGTATACGGCGACATGCATCGGTACATTCCTTTCCTTGCAAAATGGGCAGGATTTACGAAAATCGGCGAGAAAGTTGTGCATCATCAGAAACGTAAATTCGGGAAAACCAAATATGGTCTCGACCGCTTTTACAAAGGGTATCTCGACCTGGTAACCATCACCTTCACTTCGCGTTTCGGTAAACGGCCGATGCATTTTTTCGGACTATGGGGAAGCCTTATTTTTCTGGGTGGCTTCAGCATCGCCGGATACCTCGCTTACGAGAAATTCTTTAAACTGGCCTTTAAAATGACCGAGCGTCCGCTGTTTTTCTTCGGGTTACTGGCCATGATCATCGGCACCCAGTTGTTTGTGGCAGGGTTCCTCGGTGAACTTGTTTCGAGAAGTTCGTCCGACCGGAACAGCTACCTGATCGAAGAGAAACTGGGCGTGGAATGAATGCCCCGCAGAAAATTGTCCTGATCGGCCCTGCTCATCCGCTTCGCGGAGGTCTTGCCACATTTAATGAACGGCTTATCCGCGAATACCGGACGAATGGAGCCGATGCCGGTATTTACACGTTCAGCCTTCAATACCCCTCACTGTTATTTCCCGGGAAAACGCAGCTGTCATCGGAACCGGCACCGGAGAACCTCCCGGTCAGCATTAAAGTCAACAGCATCAACCCGTTCAACTGGATCAGGGTTGGACTCGAACTCCGCAGGCAAAGGCCCGACCTGGTCATCGTCAAATACTGGATGCCTTTCATGGCACCGTGTTTCGGCACGATTTGCAGGATTATCAAAGGGAACAGGCATACCAAAATTGTCACCATCATCGACAACCTCATCCCGCATGAACACCGACCCGGCGACAGGTTGCTGTC
>JBAXDH010000237.1:0-2869 GCA_037141055.1 bacterium
AGTCTGGATGGAAGAAGAATCGTATTTAATCTGACCGATTTATCATTTTAAATAGGATTACGCCCTGTTGCTATCAAGTAATGGGGCGTTTTTATT
Organism: bacterium; assembly: GCA_037141055.1. Classification (GTDB taxonomy): domain Bacteria; phylum Bacteroidota; class Bacteroidia; order Bacteroidales; family FEN-979; genus CAIVAT01. The sequence goes on from JBAXDH010000237.1 coordinate 97, forward strand.
TGGTCAATGCAAAATGCAAACAGCAGATTGCAAATTTGAGAGGGCGATAAATGTCGGATGATTTGAAATACATGAAAAGGGCGGTCAGGCTGGCCGGGAAAGGTGCCGGATGGGTGAATCCTAATCCCATGGTAGGTGCAGTCTTGGTGAAGGATGACCATGTGATCGGGGAAGGATTTCATGAGTATTTCGGAGGAAATCACGCGGAGGTGAATGCTCTGCGGGGATTATCTGCCGCTGAAGTGACAGGTTCCACCTTGTATGTCACGCTTGAGCCGTGTGCCCACGAAGGTAAAACACCCCCCTGCGCCGACCTCATCGCTGAAAATAAAATATCAAAGGTCGTCATTGCCATGACCGACCCGAATCCGCGCGTCAATGGAAAAGGCATTTCATTTCTGCAATCCAAAGGCATCCTTGTGGAAACAGGACTGATGGAATCAACCGCCCGCGAATTAAACGAATCTTTCGTCAAATACATTACCACCGGCAGACCTTTCGTCCTGCTAAAATCGGCGATGACACTCGACGGAAAGATTGCCACCGTGACCAATGCCTCCCGATGGATCACGGGTGAAGCTTCGCGGAAAACGGTGCATATCCTCCGGCAAAAATACAGTGCCATAATGGTCGGCGTTGACACTGTGCTGTTCGACGATCCGTTGCTGAACATCAGGCTGAAAGGTTCATGGAAGAACCCGTTGAAAGTAATTGCAGATACACATTGCCGGATATCTCCGGATGCAAACGTATTCAGGAATGATCCGCAACTGACAATTATCGCTACATCCGGCCATGCCGACCCGAAAAAACTGAAAGAGATTGAACGTATCGGTGCACAGGTACTGCTTTGCCCGCTGAAAAACAACAGGGTTGACCTGGGATTTGTCATGGATTCACTTGGGGCAATGGGAATCGACAGCGTTATGATCGAGGGTGGCAGCACGCTCGCGTTCTCAGCCCTGCAGGATGGCATCGTGGATAAAATGATCAGTTTTATTGCACCAAAGATACTGGGGGGCTCCAACGCCCCGACAGCAGTTGGCGGCAAAGGCATTAAAACGATGGAAGATGCCATCAACCTGAAGAATATGAAAGTCCGGAAAATCGGCAATGACCTGATGATCGAAGCCTGGCTTTGATCTTCAACAGACTGAAAATTATGTTTACAGGAATTATTGAAGAAATTGGAATTATTAAATCAATCAGCCAGGGCTCCCGCTCGTCGCAGCTGACGATTGAGGCCAGGCGGGTTGTGGAAGATATCAAAACCGGCGACAGCATCAGCACCAATGGCGTTTGCCTGACAGTCATCTCGTTCGGACCGGATTTTTTCAAGGCAGATGTGATGCCTGAAACAATCCGCCAGACGAGCTTCAAAACCCTCAGGGCCGGCAGCTCCGTGAACCTTGAAAGGGCGCTCAGGCTGACGGACAGGATTGGCGGACATATCGTAAGCGGGCACATTGACGGAACAGGTAAAATAATGCAACGCCGGGACGAAGACACTGCAACCTGGTTCAAAATTTCAGCTGACCCTGAAATCATCCGGTACGTGATTGACAGGGGTTCTGTGGCACTCGACGGAATCAGTCTTACCGTGACAACCGTCGAGCCCGGTTCCTTCAGCGTATCCATCATTCCTCACACCCGGGAAGGCACGACATTGAATCAGAAAAAGACCGGCGACCTGGTGAACATCGAATGTGACATCATTGGAAAATATGTTGAAAAATTGCATCAAAAAAGTACCGCAGGCGGGAAGATTGACATGAACTTTCTTGCTTCGAATGATTTTATCTGAACTCCGAAAGAATTTAACCATACATGTTAATCCACTCCTGGATAAATAAATAGCCAGGCGAACTCAAAGAGACTAATTATGACGAAATACAAATTTAACACCATAGAAGAGGCGCTCGAGGATATCCGCAAGGGAAAAATGATCGTTGTTGTGGATGATGAAGACCGCGAAAACGAGGGAGATCTTGTCATTGCAGCTGAAAAAGTCACACCTTCGGTCATCAACTTTATGGCCAAGCACGGCGGAGGATTGATCTGCCTTCCGATTGTTCGCGACCGCCTTGAAGAACTCAACATCGAACGGATGGTGGTCAAAAACACCGATCCGAACAGGACTGCCTTTACAGTGTCGGTTGATGCCATTGAATGTGCCACGGGGATATCGGCACAGGAGCGCGCACTCACCATTAAAAGACTGATCGACAACCAGACCAAAGCCAGGGATTTCACCAGGCCGGGGCATATCTTTCCAATTGAATACCGGGATGGAGGTGTTCTGATCAGGGCAGGCCATACCGAAGCATCCGTCGACCTTGCCACCATGGCCGGGTTGTATCCCGCAGGTGTTATCTGCGAAATCATGAACGAAGACGGTTCGATGGCACGTGTTCCCGAACTGATGGAGTATGTTAAAAAGCATAATCTGAAAATCATCACCATTGCAGCACTGATCGACTACCGGCGCAAATCCGAAACACTTGTTGAACGTGCCGCCGTTGTTGAATTGCCTACCAAATATGGCGAATTCAAAGCATACAGTTACACCAGCAAGATCAGCAAAGAAAACCATCTTGCACTGGTAAAGGGCGATATCGGTGACGGGGAGCCAGTACTGGTCCGCGTTCATTCTGAATGCCTTACCGGTGATGTATTCGGTTCGATGCGGTGCGATTGCGGCGATCAACTTGACCTGGCAATGAAACGGATTGCCAGGGAAGGCCGGGGAGTTCTGCTTTACATGCGCCAGAAA
>JBAXDH010000238.1:0-2816 GCA_037141055.1 bacterium
CCTCATCAATGCTGAAGGCGACGGAATTGTTGAGTATGTTGATGCAAATGAAATCATCATCAAATATAACCGTGATGAAAAAGAACGGCTTGTTAGCTTTGATGAAGATTCAAAAAGTTACACCCTCACAAAGTTTGCCCGTACCAACCAGAATACTTGTGTAAATCTTCGTCCGATTGTCCGGAAGGGCGATAAGGTTTCAAAAGGCATGGTTTTATGTGAAGGATATGCAACCAAAGACGGATCACTGGCCCTCGGCCGTAACCTGATGGTTGCTTTCATGCCTTGGAAAGGCTACAACTTTGAGGACGCTATTGTTATTTCTGAAAAAGTTCTCAAGGAAGATATTTTTACCTCTATTCACATCGAGGAGTTTACACTTGAGGTACGTGATACCAAGCGTGGTGTTGAGGAACTGACCAATGATATTCCCAACGTTAGTGCTGAAGCAACCAAGGATCTTGACGAAAATGGACTGATCCGCATTGGTGCTGAAGTGAGTGAAGGTGATATTCTGATCGGAAAGATTACTCCCAAAGGGGAAAGTGATCCTACTCCTGAAGAAAAGTTGCTGCGTGCCATCTTTGGAGACAAAGCAGGCGACGTTAAAGACGCTTCTTTAAAAGCACCGCCTTCCATGAAAGGTGTTGTTATCGATAAAAAACTCTTTTCAAGAATCGTTAAAGACCGCAAGGCCAAAGCCCGTGAAAAGGATGACATCAAAAAGCTGGATGACGAGTACCACAAGGAAGTTGACAAACTCCGGGTTAAACTGGTTGAAAAGCTTAATATTCTTGTTGCCGGTAAAGTATCACAGGGAGTTTATAACAACTTTAAACAGGAGATCATCGCCAAGGGAGCAAAATTCCAGACGAAGAGCCTGATGGAAATTGACTATCTTAATGTTAATCCGAATAAGTGGACTACCGATAAGGAAAAGAACGATCTCATCAAAACCCTTATCAACAACTTCATCATCAAGTTTAAAGAAGTTATGGGAGTTCACAACCGCAAGAAGTTTGTCGCCGTAGTTGGTGATGATCTCCCTGCCGGTATCGTTCAGATGGCCAAAGTATATATTGCCAAAAAGCGTAAGCTGAAGGTCGGTGACAAAATGGCCGGACGCCACGGAAACAAGGGTATTGTTGCCCGTATCCAGCGCGAAGAGGACATGCCGTTCCTTATTGACGGCACACCGGTTGACGTTGTGTTGAATCCGTTAGGGGTTCCTTCACGTATGAACCTCGGGCAGATTTACGAAACTATCCTTGGATGGGCTGGTAAAAAACTCGGGTTGCGTTTCAGTACACCGATTTTTGACGGTGCAACAATTGACCAGATTAATGAGTACCTCGATAAAGCAGGACTGCCCCGGAACGGAAAAGTTTATCTTCACGACGGTTTATCCGGCGAACGGTTTGATCAGCCTACAACTGTCGGATTTATTTACATGCTGAAACTTCATCACATGGTTGATGATAAGATGCATGCCCGTTCAATCGGTCCTTATTCCCTTATCACCCAGCAACCGCTTGGTGGAAAGGCCCAGTTCGGCGGTCAGCGTTTCGGAGAAATGGAAGTCTGGGCACTTGAAGCCTTCGGAGCTGCCAATATTCTGCTTGAAATTCAGACTGTTAAGTCTGACGACGTAATTGGTCGTGCAAAAGCCTACGAAACCATTGTCAAGGGAGAATCCATGCCAACACCTGGTATTCCTGAATCATTCAATGTATTGGTTCATGAACTTCGTGGTTTGGGGTTGAACCTCACCTTTGATTAATGACCAGGGCGATTCGTCGCCGTCTATTGTTTGATTTTTCTCTTTTAGGTTTTCAATCGAAATAAAAAATAATATGGCTTACAGAAAAGAGGGTCAGGTCACTAGCAGCTTTTCAAGGATTACTATCAGCCTTGCTTCGCCGGAAAAGATCCTCGAAATGTCGAGTGGCGAGGTTTTAAAGCCTGAGACCATTAATTACAGGACTTACAAACCTGAGCGTGACGGACTATTTTGCGAACGCATTTTTGGCCCGGTGAAAGACTGGGAATGCCATTGCGGGAAGTACAAGCGCATCCGGTATAAAGGAATAGTCTGTGACCGTTGCGGTGTGGAAGTGACCGAGAAAAAGGTCAGGCGCGAGCGAATGGGACACATTCAGCTTGTTGTTCCTGTGGCTCATATCTGGTTTTTCAGATCTCTTCCGAACAAGATTGGTTCTTTGCTTGGTTTGCCAACGAAGAAGCTCGAAGCCATTATCTATTACGAAAAATATGTCGTCATCAACCCTGGTGTAAAGCAGGTTGACGGAATCAACTACCTTGATTTTCTTTCGGAAGAAGAATACTTCGACATCATGGACAAGCTTCCCCAGGAAAATCAATACCTGGATGACTCTGATCCGAATAAGTTCGTTGCCAGGATGGGCGCAGAAGCATTATGCGATTTGCTGGCACGCATCGATCTTGATAAGGAATCGTATGACCTGCGTGTAAAAGCCAACACTGAAACTTCCCAGCAACGTAAAGCCGAAGCCCTGAAAAGGCTGCAGGTTTTCGAATCATTCCGTGATGGTCAAAAAAGGCTTGAGAATCGTCCCGAATGGATGATTGTAAAGGTTGTTCCTGTTATTCCGCCCGAATTGCGCCCGTTGGTGCCATTGGATGGGGGCCGTTTTGCCACTTCTGACCTCAACGATCTTTACCGCCGTGTGATCATCCGCAACAACCGTTTGAAGCGGCTGATCGAGATCAAAGCTCCGGATGTCATTCTCCGCAACGAGAAACGCATGCTCCAGGAGGCTGTTGATTCGCTTTTT
>JBAXDH010000239.1:0-2772 GCA_037141055.1 bacterium
TTACAAAATCAGCATCGGGTTCCCATAAGTAAAGAACTTATATTTCTTATCCACGGCAATTTCATAGGATTTCATGAGAAGATCGTATCCTGCAAAGGCGGCAACCATCATCATCATGGGCGACTGGGGCATGTGCAGGTTGGTGATCATGGCATTGGCAATGCTGAAATCATAGGGAGGGAAGATGAATTTGTTAGTCCAGCCGCGGTAAGGTTTCAGGTTTCCCGCAATGGTCACTGACGATTCAATGGCCTTCATGGTCGTGGTTCCCACAGCCACCACCCTTCCTTTGCGCGCCAGGGAGCGGTTCACGATTTCGGCGGCTTCCGGTTCGATGATCATCTCTTCCGAATCCATTTTGTGCTTTGTCAGATCTTCCACATCGATGGTGCGGAAATTCCCGAGACCAAGGTGGAGCGTAACTTCTGCAAATGACACTCCCTGGAGTTCAAGGCGTTTCATGATTTCCCGGGTGAAATGCAACCCGGCGGTTGGAGCGGCAACGGCACCTTCATGTTTGGCGAAGATGGTCTGGTAACGCTCTTCGTCCTCCGTGGTAGCCTGCCGGTTATGGATTTTCGGCAACGGCGTTTCTCCCAGCCGCTGGATGGTTTTCTTGAATTCCTCGTAAGGTCCGTCAAATAAAAAGCGGATGGTCCGTCCACGGGAAGTCGTGTTGTCAATCACTTCGGCAACCAGGGAATCATCATCCCCGAAATAGAGTTTGTTGCCGATCCTGATTTTACGGGCAGGATCGACCAGGACATCCCAGAGGCGCGATTCGCGGTTCAGTTCGCGAAGCAGGAAGACCTCGATTTTGGCGCCGGTCTTTTCCTTTTCGCCATACAGCCGTGCCGGAAAGACCTTGGTGTTGTTGAGGATAAAAACATCTCCGTCGCCAAAGTAACCGAGGATATCCTTAAACTGGGCATGCTCAATAGTTTGTGTTTTGCGGTCGAGCACCAGCATGGGAACATCATCGCGATGTTTTGAGGGTTGGTTGGCGATCAGATCGGGGGGAAGATGGTATCGGAACTGGGATAATTTCATGGTATTCTGCCTGTTAAAAGGGCGGCAAAGGTAATGCTTTTTTCCGTCTTTGTCAAGTGTTTTTTTTATAAAAGAGGTCCATAATCTGTTCTCCTCTGCTTATATTGAGATGGTACGCATGTATTCCGACGGTCCGGGCGCTTTCCACGTGCACCAGGGTGTCGTCGATAAAAAGGGTTTCGGGGGAATTGAGACCAGCCTGTTTAAGTGCATGGCGGAAGATTTCCTGGTCGGGTTTTTTGCGGCCGATGCGGAAGGAGAACCAGGCTTGTTCGAAAAAGCCGTCAAGGCCGTTGTAACCGAACTGTGAAGTAAAATCATCGTCGTATTTTCGGAAATGGATCTCGTTGCTGTTGCTGAGCAGGAAAATACGATACCGGGTGCGCAAAGATTCAAGCAACCGGATCCGGGGTTCGGGAATATCCAGGAGAAGCGCATTCCATGCCGCGTCTATCTGATCGTTCGTAACCGGGTTCAAAAAATACTTCCTGAGTTCATCCCTGAAATGCTGCGGAGTGATCGCCCCGGTTTCGATCTCTTCGAAGAGCCCTTTCGAATCGGCAATGGCGCGTTCCGGGCTGAAATTCTTTAATCCCAGTTCCATGAAGGCCTTTTGGGTCAGCTTTGCATCGATGTTGCAGATCACGCCGCCAAAGTCGAAGATGATGTTTTTGATGACCAGGCAAGTGACAAGTGACGAATGACGAGTGGATATCTTTGCCAGGTTGAGTTCCATCGGAGGAAAGAGTTATATGGGTTTGATTTTGCAAAAATCCGGAAAAATATCTAATTTTGCAGCCCTCGAATCAGAAATCCTCAATCGGAAATCGGAAATTGAGAGGGCCCATAGCTCAGATGGTTAGAGCAGTAGACTCATAATCTATTGGTCCTAGGTTCAAGTCCTAGTGGGCCCACTTCAAAATCAACCACTTACACACCCCGATGTAGGTGGTTTTTTGTTTTCAGCCAGGTTTTGGCCAGGTTTTGAGGAAATTCCGGCTCCCCTTTCTGCTCAACGTTGCAGCCAACAGGTATATTCCCACATTTGATAACACTTTAAAATTGTATCTTTTGACAGGTATTCTACCCATTTTGCCGATCATTATTGACATATAGACGGGTCTTCAATATTTTTGCACAAATACTTGTCAAATGCACTGTTCTTGTGCGGGCTGAGTTCGGTCGGATGTGTGCTGGCAACATACATGGATGCCGGCAACTATGACTACGAGGTTTTTTTGATCAAGGACGCTATCATCGGCCATGATGCCCTGTATACCAACCTGGTTGAATCCATCTTTAATGCCCTGGATCTGAACACCATCAACTACATGCTCAAGATTCGGAAAGAGTGATGATGAAGATTGACCAGCCTGCGCCGAAACAAATTGACCAGCCTTAAGTATTGGTTATTAACAAGTTGAGATGGTAAGCCAAAATAGGCAAATGGTGGTCGGGAACTCCGGTTTTTCCAGATATTTCCCGCTATAGCAATGTTTGAATGTCGTACCGAAACATTATTTGTTTCCCAATAGAGAAACTATTATCTTTGCGTAAACTTTTACAATATGGTTGTAAAATTTCAAGTTCAGTTTTTAGAAGAAGCAGCTCAACTTTTTGGGATAAGACCGGAAAAGCCGAAACAGTCGTCATTTCGACACATGGATTAATTAAGAAAACAGACAAAACTCCCGTCGCCGACTTGGAAAAAGCTGAGAGATT
>JBAXDH010000240.1:0-2732 GCA_037141055.1 bacterium
AAGCTGGCCCTTGTGTGGTAACACAGGTCCGGTTAAAGGAAAAAGACGGCTACGAAGCCATCCAGCTTGCTTTCGATGAAAAGAAAGAGAAGCACACAACCAAAGCTGAAATGGGTCATTTTGCCAAAGCCGGGATTACTCCCAAAAAAGTGCTGGCTGAGTTCACCCGTTTCGAGGCTGACCACCAGAAGCAGTTTGGTGATGTTATCCAGGTTGATATTTTTGTCGAAGGGGAGATTGTTGACGTTGTTGGAATTTCCAAAGGAAAAGGCTTCCAGGGTGTTGTTAAGCGTCATCACTTTGCCGGTGTTGGCGAGGCAACCCACGGACAGCACAACAGGCTCAGGGCTCCCGGGTCGGTTGGTGCCTCATCATGGCCCTCCAGGGTTATGAAAGGTCTGCGCATGGCCGGCCGCATGGGCGGTGACCGCGTGAAGGTGGTCAACCTGCAGGTATTAAAGATTATTCTCGAGAGGAACCTGATTTTAATCAAAGGGGCAGTTCCGGGACACAATGGTTCATATGTAAAGATTGAGCGATGGAAGTAGCAGTATATGATATAAAAGGAACAGCGACCGCCAACAAGGTGGTTCTGGACGATTCGGTCTTCGCGATCGAACCTAACGACCATGCGATTTATTTGGATGTGAAGCAGTATATGGCCAATCAGCGCCAGGGTACGCATGATACACTTGAAAAATCTACAATTTCAGGAAGTACCAGGAAACTGCACAAACAAAAAGGAACAGGTGGTTCACGTAAGGGTAGTATAAAAAGTCCTTTATTCCGCGGCGGTGCCCGTATTTTCGGACCTCATCCCAGGGATTACAGTTTCAAACTTAACAAGAAACTGAAAAGGCTTGCCCGTAAATCTGCTTTGAGTTACAAGCTGAAGGATAACCATCTTACGATTCTTGAAGACTTCACCTTTGATACTCCGAAGACCAAGAATTTTACTGAGCTCCTTAAGAGTTTTGAACTGACAGGGAAGAAGACATTGCTTGTGATTGCAAAATCTGAAGAAAATGTTCTGTTATCCGCCAGAAATCTTAAAAGGGTTAAGGTGGTGAATGCTTCAGACCTGAATACATATGAAATTCTTGATGCCACGCAATTGCTGATCACCGCAAGTTCCATCAAGGAAATTGAAAAAATTCATCAGAATTAAACCGATTAATTCGATACGACAATGACAATCATTTTAAAACCGATCATAACCGAGAAAATGACGCATTTGGGCGAGAAGCTCAATCGTTATGGGTTCATGGTTGACCGGAGGGCAAACAAGCTTCAGATACAACAGGCCATCAAGGACCTCTATGGAGTGGAAATAACTTCAGTCAACACCATGGTGTTCTCCGGTAAAAACAAGTCCCGCTTTACAAAAAGCGGTGTTATTTCGGGCAGAACGAGTACATATAAGAAAGCCATAGTTACATTGGCTAAGGGAGAAACTATTGATTTTTACAGCAATATTTAAATAAATGGCGCTTAAGAAATATAAACCGACAACACCCGGTCAGCGGTTTAAAGTCATCAGTACCTATGATGAAATTACTGCAGACGTTCCAGAGAAGAGCCTGCTGGCTCCTTCCAAGAGATCCGGTGGACGAAACAACGAAGGAAGAATGACCATGCGCTACCTTGGTGGTGGTCATAAACAGATGTACCGGATTATCGACTTCAAGCGGGACAAAGAGAACATTCCTGCAGTCGTTAAAACCATCGAGTACGACCCGAACAGGACTTCAAGAATTGCCCTGGTTGTGTACAATGATGGCGAGAAACGCTACATCGTGGCCCCTCACGGGTTAAAAGTCGGCCAGACGATTCTGGCGGGAAAAGGTGTAGCCCCGGAAATTGGCAATACACTGTATCTCAGCGAAGTGCCTTTTGGTACTGTCATACATAATGTTGAATTACGGCCTGGTCAGGGTGCTAAGATGGTACGCAGTGCCGGTGCGCATGCCCAGCTGATGTCGCGCGACGGGAAGTTTGCCATCCTGAAGATGCCTTCCGGTGAAACCCGGATGATTCTTCAGACATGCAAGGCTACCATTGGCATGGTGTCAAACATTGACCACAGCCTTGAGTCGTATGGAAAAGCGGGACGTACCCGTTGGTTGGGCCGCAGGCCGAGAAACCGCGGTGTCACCATGAACCCGGTCGACCATCCGATGGGCGGGGGTGAAGGAAAGGCATCAGGCGGACAGCCACGTTCGCGCAAGGGTGTTCCTTCAAAGGGCTATAAAACACGTGCCCGCAAAAACCAGTCGAATAAGTATATCATTGAACGCAGGAAGAAGTAATCGATAATAAATCAAGCTATGAGCCGATCGCTTAAAAAAGGTCCGTACATCCACTACAAGCTGGAAAAGAAAGTAATGGAACTTCTGGAATCCAAGAAAAAGACTGTCATCAAAACCTGGTCACGCGGTTCCATGATATCACCCGATTTTGTGGGCCAGACCATTGCCGTACATAATGGCAATAAGTTTATCCCGGTTTATGTTACCGAGAACATGGTAGGTCATAAATTGGGAGAATTTGCACCGACCCGGATTTTCCGCGGCCATGCAGGAAATAAAGATAAAGGAAAGAAATAACCTCTTAATTACGATAAATTATGGGAGTTAGAACCCGCACCAGAGCTGAGAACAGGAAAGAGGCCAAAAAGAATGTGGCTTTTGCCAAACTGAATAATTGCCCGACATCACCGCGTAAAATGCGTT
>JBAXDH010000241.1:0-2729 GCA_037141055.1 bacterium
TCGTTGTTCATCTTCAGCGCCGACATGATCAGGCGCAGATCAGTAGCCACGGGTTGGGTGAGGGCAAAAATGCGCTGGCAGAGCTTGTCTATTTTTACGTCGAGCTTGTCAACCTTGTTGTCGAGGCCAACGACTTGCTGGGCAAGCTCAATGTTCCCTGTGAGCAACGCATCCAATGAATTGTGCACCTGGTCGTATACCAGGTTCCCCATTTTAAGAAGGCGCTTGTTCAGCTTTTCCAGTTCCTGTTCGAAATGACGTTCCATAACTATGTTGTTTATTTTATCTTTAAACCGGGTTTAGAATTGACGATTTATTCGATTTACGAGTTACGATTGAATTGACGATTGACGATTATGGATGCGGTTTGCAAAGTTAAATCCAGAATGCTGTTTTTTTAATCGTCAATCGTAAATCGCATTAATCGTAACTACCGAAATGTTATCCAAACCTCCCTGTAATATACTCTTCCGTATGTTTCTTATCAGGCGTGGTAAATATCTTCCTGGTCTTGCCCATTTCAATCAGTTCTCCCAGGTAGAAGAATGCCGTAAGGTCGCTCACACGGGCAGCCTGCTGCATGTTATGGGTTACGATGACGATGGTGTAGTTCTTTTTCAACTCGAAGATCAGCTCTTCTATTTTTGCCGTTGAAATCGGATCGAGCGCGCTTGCCGGCTCATCCATGAGGATGATCTCCGGTTCCACGGCAAGCGTCCGGGCAATGCACATCCGCTGCTGCTGGCCGCCGGACAATGCCATGGCTGAATCGTGCAGGCGGTCTTTAACCTCTTCCCAGATAAAGGCCTTTTTCAGTGAAGTTTCAACAATCTCTTCCAGCCTTGATTTATTGTTGATCCCGTTAATTCTCGGGCCATACGCCACATTTTCGAAAATCGACTTGGCAAAAGGATTTGACTTCTGAAAAACCATCCCCACTTTTTTCCGCAGGTTGACCACATCAATCTGCTTATCGTAGATGTTGAGCGAATCAACCAGCACTTCACCGGTGATCTTCACCCCCGGAATGAGGTCGTTCATTCGGTTCAGGGTACGCAGAAAGGTGGATTTTCCGCATCCGGACGGCCCGATAAAGGCGGTGACCTCCTTGTCGGGAATATCCATCGTAATGGAATTCAACGCCATTTTGGCACCGTAATACAATGTAAGGTCTTTCGTTTTTATTTTTGTCTCTTTCATGCTTCAGATTTCTTCATTTTCATCTTCCCGTCGGGTTAATCAAAAATATTTAAACCTTCGTTATTTTGCTTTTCGTCTTAATCTTGCGCGGATGATAACAGCGGCTAAATTTAATGTAAAAGTGAGTAACAGCAACACCATGGTGGTGGCGAACTGGATGGGAAGAGTCTGGTCGACATTGGCCGACTGGGTTGCCATGATGTAAATGTGATATCCCAGGTTCATAAACTGATCGCTCAGGGAGGTGGGAAGCGTTGCCAGGTAGTAGGCTGCACCTGTAAAAAGGATCGGGGCGACTTCGCCGGCGCCACGGCTCACCGCCAGGATGGTTCCTGTCATGATTCCCGAGCGTGAACCTGGTATGACAATCCTCTTGATCGTTTCCCATTTGGTTGCGCCAAGGGCGAGGCTTGCCTCCCGCAATTCGCGGGGAACGGTGCGGATGGCCTCCTCAACCGAAACGATCACCACCGGAAGCGTGAGCAGCGCCATGGTCAGGCTGGCCCACAGGATGTTGGGCTGCCCCCATTTCAGCTGGCCTCCCAGGAAAACATCGTCCATGCCGGCACCCACGAACTTGATGAAAAATCCCAGTCCGAACAGGCCGAAAATGATCGAAGGAACAGTTGCAAGGGTTCTGACGGCAAACCGGATGGTTTGTGCCAGGATGGATTTTTCGTGGGCATATTCGGTCAGGTATATAGCCGTTATGGTCCCAAACGGCACGGCGGCGATGGACATGATGAGCACCAGGAAAACCGTTCCGAAAATAGCCGGGAATATTCCTCCTTTCATCATGCCGTCTTCAGGAAAGGCAGTGAGGAATTCCCAGGAAAAGACACTTTTTCCGCCTTGAATGATCACAACCAGCAGGATGATGATCACTGCAATGATCAAAAATGCCGAGAATGCGGTTGCACCTACGAATAATCCGCCGGTGATTGATTTCTGTCTGCTCATGATTGCTTCCCCTGAAAACGTTTCACCAGTTTGCCTTTCACATAAAATTCCGCCAGTGCATTGAGGCTGAAAGTAAAGATAAAGAGCAGCGAGCCAATCAGGAAGAGTACGTTGTAGTGGGTGTCGCCAAAAACGACCTCCGCCATTTCGGCCCCGATGGTGGCAGCCAGCGTTCTGACCGATTCAAACGGGTTGATGCCGATCATGGCTGCATTTCCCGTGGCCATCAGGGCAATCATGGTCTCACCGAATATGCGGCCGATGCCAAGCAGGATGGCGGCGAAGATTCCAGGTGTTGCGGCAGGAAGTGTCACAAACAGTGCGGTTTGCCAGCGGGTGGCTCCCAGCGCCAGGCTTGCCTCGGTGTATGTGCGCGGCACCGCCGTCAGGGCATCTTCGGTGATGGTAAAAATAATCGGTATCGCAGCCAGAGCCATGGCCACGCCTCCCACAAACGCATTCAGCCGGCCATCATATCCGAAAATGCCCTGGAAAAATGAGGCCATCACCATCAGGGCGAAAAATCCGATCACCACCGAGGGAAAACCAGCCAGGAGTTCAATGGCTGG
>JBAXDH010000242.1:0-2659 GCA_037141055.1 bacterium
CAGGCCGGTTATCCTACAGTAAACGGTCTGTTCAGGGTAACTGCAGGAACCTTCAACATCGGGACAACTGCCACGTACGAGATTGGGAGTGGTCCAAACTCCGTTTATTTCATTGAAGGCGGGGCTGTCAATGTTGCGGGCAGGTTTAATCTTACAAGTAATGGAGTATACTACAATCAATCGGGCGGAACAATCTCGGTTGCAACAATCGGCAATACGTTATCTGCCAACGCAAGTTTCGGGATTACCTCAGCTACGGGAACCTCTTTTATCATGAGCGGCGGAACGATCGTACTGGTGCAGAGATCCACCGGGGCTACCATCAGGGACTACTATGTTGCGGCAACACCCGTCATTACCGGCGGCACCCTGCAACTGGGCACGGCAGCAACTGTGGTTAACTTTAATTTCAGGTTGTACGGCAATGCGCCAAGTGTGGTCATTGACAACACCAACGGCAATAAAAAGGCGGAGGTGTATCAACCTGCAGGCTGGTTATCCATCAAGGGTAATCTTACGGTAAAAACGGGAACCACCTTTGACTGCCTGGGATATACAGCAGATGTTTCCGGAGATGTCATCAACAATGGAACAATACAGGGCCTTGTGGCTGGAAGCCGCTTTGATTTCAAGGGAACCGCTGCCCAGTCCTATTCCGGGTCGGGCACATTCGGAACGGCCGCAGCGCCTTTTGCCGGGTTCGGTGTGGGCGTGTGGAATCCAAATAGCGTAACGCTCAATGCACCCATTGTCACAACGCGTGTAAATTTAACCACCGGTTCATTCATCAACAGCAATCAGATTACCTTAGGAAACGGAGGCGCTTCAGGCGCTTATGTTCAAAGAGGCGGAAGCAGCAGCAACCCAGCGGGTTCTTTCGATGTCACGCCAAATTTCAATGCAGGAACTGCCGGGGTAACCATCAGTTATGCATCGGCGAATGCAGTCACAACATCCGGGATTGAAATTCCTGCATCGAGGGCAATCAGCGGGCTGGTGATCAGCAGCGCGCAGGGCGCGGTTTTAAACGACGGGGCCCTGGGCACGGATGCGCTTACCATGACCCTTGGCACCCTTACCACCACCGAAGCCAACATGCTGACCGTTACAGGAACTGCAGCGGCCTCGGTAGTTTACACCGCCGGCTTTGTCAGCGGCCCGTTGGCCAGGACCCTTCCTGCGGGTCTTGCGGCAGGATCCGTTTATCTCTTCCCGGTGGGGAAGAGTGCCTATAGACCCCTTGAACTGTTGGATCCGCTCACCGGCGCCGGGGGAACAGCGGTTGTGCGGGCGGAGGTGTTTGACGCCAATTGCGGCGGAACCCCGGGGCTGAACATGATTTCACTGAATACCGACCGTTACTGGCATGCCTCCGTCACGGCCGGAATGGCCAATTTCACCGGCACCGCCGTCAGGCTCACCGAAACGGGCCTGACCTATGTCAGCGGTATCGGGACCTCGGCAACGCCCAACGGCAATTATGACCTTTTAAGCACCACGCCTGCAAACGCAACGGCCATCATTTCCGATGCGAGCACCAACCTGGGTTATTTTGCTATCGGCATCAGGAATGTGATGACATTCGTATCCGGTACCACCGCACAAGCCAGTACATCAGCCGTGATGCAGAATTCAAAGAACCAATCAATTATCAGGATAGAAATTGTGACCATCCGGGAAGAACTCCCGCTTATTGTTTCCCGTTTTACGGTAAACGGGAACGGAACCACCGCCATTGGCGACATCAGAAATGCAAAAATCTGGTCAACCGGTGCATCTTCGATATTTGATACAACAACACAATTTGGTTCGACATTTATTTCGCCCTCACTCGCAAATTTTAACATTCAGGGCTCCCGGGTCCTGACGCCCGGAACCAATTACTTCTGGTTAACCTTCGATGTCCCGCTCACCGCAACGTCGACACACACGGTTGATGCCGAATGTACCAATGTTACAGTTTCGGGGGTGGACCATACACCCACAGTTACGGCTCCGGCAGGTTTCCGTAGCATCACGCTCGAACCGCCAACCGCTTTAACAGCCACAGCCATCAGTTTTCAGGAAATTGCCCTTGCATGGATAAAAAACGCAGTTGGACAGGATGTTATTATAGCTACGAACAGCACCGAAACATTTGGCACCCCCGTAAACGGCACAGCTTACGTCGCCGGCGATCCGTTGCCGAGTGCCGGAACGATTCTATACAACGGACCTCTCGCGGGTTTCAGCCACACCCTGCTGATCTCCGGTACATCCTATTATTACAAAGCGTGGTCTGTTGATGCGGCCAGCTACTATTCAGCAACCGGCCCCGCAGCCAATAGTGCCACGCCATGTGATCCACCAATATCACTTGCAGCTGTCAGAGACACGTCAACTACAGCGAACCTCATTTGGACGGAGGCCGGAAATGCAACAGCCTGGGAATATGTTTACGGGTTGTCCCCCCTGGCTCCACCGGCAGGAGCAGGTACCGCGACATCATCGAGTTCCGTCAACCCGGTAACGGGTCTGACCCCCAATTCAGCATACCAGTATTACGTAAGGGCCATGTGTACGCCCTCTTTTCCAAGTTCCTGGTCGGGGCCTTTCTCTTTCTATACCGGGTATTGCACCCCGGCACTTGTCAGTGTGAATAACCTCGGCATTACCAATG
>JBAXDH010000243.1:0-2643 GCA_037141055.1 bacterium
CCGTTACGGTGGCATTATCTCCGAGAACCCTCACCAGGTAGTAGCCGGTTTGTACATTGAGGTTAACCTTGTTCAATCCGTTCGACTGAATGGGCTGATGGGTGATTTCCTTGCCAAGCAGGTCGTAAATGGTGATTGTTCCGCTCATTTCGGTTTGAATGTTCACATACACAACATGACTTGCAGCATAGATTTTAATGTCACTTGTTTTACCTTCGGCTATACCAACCGGTGAAAAATGCAGATTAAAACGTTGTGAGGGGTTACCGGCAACAGCGCTGAACGAGTAAACCGGGTTCGTGTTCAGATTCTGTACCTGGCTGGTTACAAGATCTTCAAGGAAAATCTGTGTGCCGGGTGTAAATGTTTCCAGACCGGAAGCAGTAATTGTATAAGTATCCGCAACGCCCGCCCTGAATCCGACTGGGATCACCGTTTGTGAAGTCACACTAGTTAAAGAATTAATTGAAAGGTTTGTTTCCGGAGTTATGGAATAAACCTGTGGGCATTCTATGACCCCCCATAATTTTAATGCATCATACTCACCATCGAATCCTTCAGTTGCAGATGAGTTAAACCGAATGGATGTTTCATCTTCCATACTGTTCCCGTTTACTTTAAGGGATAACTGATTAGTAGCGCTGGTTTTCAGATAAGCAGAGGAAGCATTATCTCGGCCACCATTACTAAGATACATGGAGCCTGAGGTAAAGCCACTGCTCACGAAAACAAAGTATCCCTGCTCGGCAGGAATCTTAAAGAAACTGGCATCAGTTGACAGGTAAGAGACATAGGTTGTTCCATTCCAGAAGTAAGCGGCAGCGTCTACATTGGTCCTGGTAACATAAGCGTCATTCCACGTAAAGTCTGATGGATAGCAGTTTCCTACAAGGTTCGCCCCGGAAAACCCTCCGGTACCTGTTCTTGTTAAGCCGCCTATAGTTTGATCTCCGGTGTTTAAGATTTCCCCGGTAAAGGTAATCACCTTGTTCGTGGTGGTGGCTGTTGAATAACCCTTGTTAACAATTAAAGGATTTGTAACAGGCAATGTTTCTGCTACCCATAAAGAAGTTGGCTCGTCCCAATGATTCAGTAGCGAACCCAGATAGGAGTTGATGGTGCCTCCAGATACGGGTGATGCAATATAGTGCCAGATTGTACTGGATAGTGATGGCCATGTACCGTTCCAATTGCCCGTTGTATAACGTTCAACAGTGGTTGTTCCGCCCACAGTCGTGGTGCCGAAATCAACAAATGAACCAGTTCCGGTGGCACTGCTCTTAATATTCATGTTTCCTGAAATCCCCAAACTTTTGCCTGGATTCAGGGTGAGTTTTCCGCCCGCGTTGATTTGCAGATGATATGGCCAGGTGGTATTCGCAGAAATTGTAACAGGACTCGCAGTGCTGTTTACAATTACCCGGTAATTGGTGGCGTCAGGAATATGTCCAAGATTCCATGTGGCAGCAGTAGCCCAATCTCCTCCTGCTGTTACAGAAGTGATATTTTGCAAGCCTGATACTGAATAGCCCCCTGAAGGATTATACGTACCTGTTAAAATCCATGCTAAAGGTGGGATTTGGAGGCGAGTGCCAGCTGCATTGGTATTCACTTTGTAAAAATTTAGATTAGTTGTTCCTGCGTTGTTTTCCAAATAGGTAAAGTTTACAGTAACAACAGTCTCGTTTGACAACGTAATGCCAACGTTATTAGCCCCTTGCCATAAAAATGTTAATTTTAACACAGTATCCCCAACTACATATTTAAAATTAGGTAAAAAATTTGTAGCCCCTGGAGTCATAATCGGATCAAAGGAAGCACTTGTGGCAGTAAGTACCGTTCTGTCATATTTAAGAAGGAAAGTATAACTTTGAATAGTCCCCGTAACTTTGATAGGGACGCTTATTACATCACCTGGTATATGGTTAGCTGGAGTGTAAACCATCGTCACAACCGGTTGTGCGGTTGTTGACGTAAATGCAACAGCAAAGAGTAAAATTGTTATTGCACCAACCAAAAATTTGATTTTGTCTTTCATATAATTTAGTTTTATTTGATTTTTTACTAAGAAAAATTTACCTTAAAATATTGGACCTTCGCCAGAAACATCTCCGGAACAAATCCCTTTGAAGTTTTGGCCAGGGACATTGGCACAATTTAGTGTGAAAGATGGCACCTCGAACATCCAGTCAGGTGCTGTGTAATCTCCAATTTTATCACCACCTGCATAATAAAACACATCTTGTGCGTCATCTTCAAGAATCCACCCATCCATATTTACATCTGCCGCCTGATATTTCAAAGCTGAAGGATTTGGGATATAGTCGTCGCCTCCTGCTAAATAAAAGATTAACTGAGCACTGCCGTCTGATGCAAACCATGTGGCAGATAATGGGGCAACCCCTTCAAGTGTGTAATTCCCATTACCAGCCCAAATTTCATAATTACCGTTAATATCTGTAATTGCTGTACCTGCGAGAAAATCACCCGGATTGGTTTTAAGATTCACGGTAAATCCAGCAAGCGGAGTATTGGTAACATTATCGTATGTAAGAGTTCCAGTAACCTTAAACATCAAATTCGCTCCGCCATTAATCCAGTTAGCCGGAACAATCGGAGACGGAAATGCATAGGATGCCAGTT
>JBAXDH010000244.1:0-2639 GCA_037141055.1 bacterium
GGCGAGGCACATTGCCCTCATGCCCTATGTTGGTGATTTATTAAAATAAGGAGGCTGGAACCATGGAAGTAATTTTAAAACAAGACGTCCTCAACCTGGGCTATACGAACGAAAAGGTGAATGTTAAGCCCGGTTATGCCAGGAATTATCTTATTCCTCAGGGCATCGCCATTCTGGCCACGGAATCGAATAAAAAGATTCTTGCGGAAACACTCAAGCAAAAAGCGCATAAAGAAGCTAAAATCAGGAAATCGGCCGAAGATTTATCGGATGGCTTGAAAAACCTGACAGTGAGAATCGGCGCAAAAGCTGCTGAAAGCGGCAAAATCTTTGGATCGGTGAACGCCATCCAGGTTGCACAGGCTTTAAAGGAGCAATTCGATTTTGATGTTGACCGTAAAAAAATTCATGTCGACCACGAGCACATCAAGGAATTGGGAATGTACAAGGCCAAAATCCACCTGCACAAGGATGTTCAGGTTGAAATCAGCCTCGAAGTATTTGCTGAATAGACCTGTCCTGAAAATTTGTAATTTTATCCCGGAATCCTGACGATTCCGGGATTTTTTTATGCTGTCACACAACCAGATCAAACATATCACATCCCTGCAGGTTAAAAAGTTCAGGGAGGAGCACCGCCAGTTCATTGCCGAAGGCCACAAGCTGGTGATGGATTTGATGAACAGTGATTTTAATGTTGCAGGAATCTATGCCTGTTCCGAATGGATTGTCGCAAACCTTGCATCAATCAGGGAAAAGGATATACCGGTTTTTGAAACATTGCCGAATGAAATGCTGCGGATATCGGCGCTGGCCACACCGGGCCCGGTTTTAGCAGTGGTTAATGCCCCCACCCTCATTCCCTCCCCCCTGGGGGAGGGATTGGGGAGGGGGTTGGTACTCGCTCTCGACGACATCCGCGACCCCGGGAACCTGGGAACCATCATCCGCATCGCCGACTGGTTTGGGATCATGACGGTGCTTTGTTCAGAAAGCTGTGTGGATGCCTATAATCCCAAAGTGGTGCAGGCCTCCATGGGATCAATTGCAAGGGTGAAGCTGATCCGTTGCAACCTTGCAGATACGCTTGCTGCCATGACAGGCTCCGCCACACCACCAGGGTTGCCGGTGTATGGCGCTCTCCTTGAAGGCGAATCCCTGTTTTCACAAACGCTTGATGATCACGGGGTCATTATCATCGGAAATGAATCCCGTGGGATATCACCGGAACTGATCCCGTTTATAACCCGAAAACTCTTCATCCCGTCGTTCGGCTCCTCCGCGCATGGCAAGGCCGAATCGCTCAATGCATCCGTTGCCACAGCCATCATCTGCTCCGAATTCAGACGAAATACCAAATAATATACATGAGCCTGCGTTTCATTTTTTTTCTGATCGTACTCTTCTCTGCATCTGTTTGCAGCGCCGATGGATTCCCGAACGAGGACAGGTGTTATGACCCGTCGATCAAAACCATCCAGGTGCACAAGGATGGCTTTGACCTGGCACCACCGATCATCCAGCTGAACTCCGATGAAAGGATATTGATCCAGTTCGACGATCTTGGTCCCGACATTAAAAGATACAAGTTTACCATCCGGCATTGTGAGGCAGACTGGAGTGCCTCCTCCGATCTTTCCGTGGCGGATTATATCGATGGCTATCGTGAGGAAAATATTGACAGGTACGATTATTCGTACAATACGACCGTCAGGTATACCCATTTTAACGTACTGTTTCCGACCGGCACCATGAGGCCAAAACTTTCCGGAAATTATTTGCTGGTAGTTTATGAGGATGACCCGTCCCAGATGGCTTTCACAGCCCGGTTCATGGTCGTGGAAGCTTCACCGGTTGTTGCATCGGGTAAGATCGTGCAGAGTTCGCTCATGGCTGAAAGGCTTCTTCGGCAGCAGGTCGATTTTGTCGTCCGCCTCAATGGTTTCCAGGTTTCCGACGTTGGCCGCGAGATAAAGGTCGTGCTGCAGCAGAATGGAAGATGGGACAATGTGCTGAAGTTGTCGAAACCACGTTTTGCCCGCACGGATGAGCTTGATTACCGATACGATGAATCGATCTCATTCAAAGGAGGAAACCAGTTCCGGAACTTCGATATTAAAAGCCTGCAATATCAGACCGAACACATTGCCAGGATTTCATACGACACAACCAACCAGGTGTACCTGCTTGCCGATCAGCTCCGCACGTTCAAGCAATATGCATTCGAAAAGGATCTCAACGGCGGGTATTTTATCAAAAATGAAGATCATGCCGAACGGAGCAACACGGAAGCGGATTACGCCTGGGTGCATTTTTTTCTTCCTTACCCGGTTTTGATCACAACGGGAACTTTTCACATCGTGGGCGGACTCACTTCATGGCAACTGGACGGCAGCAGCAGAATGTATTTCAACCCCGAGCACAAAGGCTATGAGCTTAATTTGTTCCTGAAGCAGGGGTATTACAATTATATGTATGTTTTGAAGGAAAACGGAAAGACCACGGGGGATGAGTCGTTTATTGAAGGAAGTCACTGGGAAACGGAAAATGACTATACAATCTATGTTTATTACCACGAAACAGGCTCGTTGTTCGACAGGTTGCTTGCGGTGAACTTCGTGAATTCCATACAGCCATGA
>JBAXDH010000245.1:0-2639 GCA_037141055.1 bacterium
TGTAATTTACTGAATATGACCCCTCCCCGTCCCTCCCCTTGAAGGGGAGGGAGACTTTGTACCAGAATTGACATGCAATATAGTCATCATCAGAAAAAAACATGTTCAATAATACAAAAGATTTGATAATCAACGAATAACCTCCCCCTCCCCTCCAAGGGGAGGGCCGGGGAGAGGTCTTGCTCCAAGGGGAGGGCCGGGGAGAGGTCAAAACTTATACACTGAAAAACTTCGAATCAAGAAAGTTCGTGGTATAAAATAGCACCAGGATGCAATAAACAGGAACGATCCATCTCAGGTACTTTTCCCTGTCACCAAAGACAGGCAGATAAAATACTCCTAAAAACAGGAATGGCAGCAATGGCGTTAAATACCTTCCCTGGAACCCGAAAATATAATTTGCACCAACAGGGGAAATGATAAAAAGCCCGGCTGCGATAAGGGCAAAAAAGTTCAGAATGGCAAATCCTGAAAAAATAGTCCTGAATTTTAAAGAAAGAACCGCTGCAGGCTTCTCGAATAAAACGACGCACATATATGCCAGTAATTGAACAGCAACAATCCAGTCTGGCAACAGGGTGTAGCTGTATCCGAAACGGCCGATGCTGCCCGCCATCCAGGTTTTCCCCTGAGCGAATATATTCTGAAGTACGAGTGAAACGGCATGCAGAGGATCATGTAAATGATGTTTTATGTTCAGATCGAGGTTGAACGCAAAGTCTGTTTGAAATTTACCCCCTGGCAAATGTAATGTACCCAGGTAGGAATTCCATAGATACAAGGGTAAAAATGAAGCGATCACCAGGAGCAGGACAGCCAGTGAGTAAACTTTCCAGGATTCGAATTTACTGAAGGGGATGGCGAAAAGAGTGAAATACAGCAGGAAATAACCATCCTTCGAAAACCTGCTGCCAAGGGCAACCAGGGAAAAAACCAGAACTTGTTTTATTGTTATCCGGGTTTCCTGGTAATAGTATTGAATGACCAGTGAAAATAGTAAAAACAGGAATGCGAAATTAAGGGTGTCGTATGAAACACTGGCGCCCTGGTACAACGCCATGGGGCTCAGGGCCACAACCATCAGCAGGGGTTTGAAATGGGGGATGTGTTTAATGGCGATGAAAAGGATGGCCAGGTAGGCCAGCAATGAGCCGATGCGCCCCCACCATCCAAGCCACACAGGGCTGCTTTTAAATACAGCTCCAATCTTTATCATAATGGCAGCAGGAATGTATGGAAACGGGAAGATCCCTGCGTTCGGGTTTTCGCAAAAAATTATTTCTTTTTGTTTTAGAGGCTGATCCTCCATGCTGCTTAATTTTTGTTTCGAAAGCTGGCCTCCATCCCTGAACGGGATTCCCTGAAAACTTCTGACTGTTTCCTGAAGATTTGCCGGCATCGGAACGCCGACTTTTCCATTTTCGGTCTGGGGAGAGAAGTACCCCTGCGACAGTGCATATGCATTGTAAAAATGCCTGTCTTCATCGTTTGTTTGCCAGGGGGGATTGACAAAAACAAACTTCAACCCGAAAAATAAACCGATCAGCAGGAACAGAAAATGATATTGAAGAAATGAATATTTCCTGGCAGTTTTTAACTTTTTTTCATGGCCGGGTCCTGAACGCTGTTTTTTTATATCTGGAGTGTTTCTTGTCATAGGCTGTCATTATAAATAGGCAGTAGTTTGAATTTGAAGGATATGCCGGTCTTCAGGCTGTCAATCAGCGGGCACTTAATGCGGTGACCAGGTTGTTTATATTCGTATTGTCACTCTTTATCTTCTGTGCCTCAGTTGCATAAAAAAGCGCTTTATCTTTCATCCCTTTTGCATAATAAATGAAAGCCAGTAAAGATAAAACATCAAAGTCGTTTTTAACTCTTGAATTAAAACGTTCCAGGTAAAAAGCACTGGAGTCGCGCTGATTATAATTATAATAAGTGAAGCCTTTGATCTTCTCAAGGATGTTGTTCTCGAAATTAGCCGTGATGGCGCCATTGATCACCTTGATGGCACTGTCGAGGTTGTGAATGCTCCGTACCTTCTGATCAACTGCATAGCAGAGGTGATCTGCCGCCTGGAATTCAACGCTGTTTACGATGCCTCCCGCACCCAGTTCTATTGCTTTTTTTTCGGCGTAAATGCACGAATCCCAGTTGCTGTTTACCAGGTAATAGTGCCCGAGCAGGTACCACACCCGTGCATGATAAGGATGTAATTTATTCTGCTGCCGCAGGATCATCCCGCCACGATCCATCAGGCCCTGCTTAACAATGGGTTCTTTCGTATTAGCGGCACTGTCTACCAGGCTGATGCCCCGGTACCAGTCGTCAATGACGCCTGGCTTATAGATTTCGGTCCAGATGAAAAATACCAGAATGATTCCTGATAAAGGTATTCCGAAAAGAATAACCCGCTTTGCCATGGAGGGATTGTACAAATTCTTCTCCTTCGTTGGTGTCTCCTGAATGCTTGTTTGCTTTTGCCTGACCGTTTTTCCCATAAATCTATAATAGTATAAAATTAACTTGATCCATAATATATGTACAGGCAGATTAGAAGGAAGATGCCAAAATCATCATCTTCACTGGAGTGCAATATTTTCGCGTTTCGCTTTTACCTTTCCCCATGATGGGCAAAA
>JBAXDH010000246.1:0-2599 GCA_037141055.1 bacterium
CCTCAGCAGGATGGTACTGGCAGTTTAACCGCAAGCAGGGTTACAAACATGATGGAACGACAGTCACACCAGCTTGGACAATAACCACTATAAATGAAAATTCCGACTGGCTATCTTCAAATGATCCTTGTAAATTAGAACTTGGGTCTGACTGGCGAATACCTTCATATACAGAATGGAACAATGTATTGATTAGTGGGGGATGGACAAACTGGAATGGCCCTTGGAACTCTGGTTTAAAGCTTCATGCCGGGGGGTACAATATGCCAGATAATGGGTTCAGGGATCGAGGCATTCAGGGTCACTTTTATACAAGTATGCAGTATGATAACCTTAATGCCAGGGAATTTGGTCTCACCACTACTACTACTTACGTTGGTTGGGGAGGTAAAGCGTATGGATTTACACTGCGTTGTATTAGAAATTATTGATAATTTGATTTATTCATTTCGTAAAATACTCATTATTAGCATTTTTTTGCACCAAAAGCCATCACGAATCAAGGAATTTATCACATTGTTTATTGTGTTTTTATGCACCCCTAATCCAATCAGATAAAGACCAAAAAATGAGAACATTTTTAATCCTGATCATCATAACAGGAATTATCACTTCTGCTTATACACAAAAGGTTGTTTCCGCTAAAAGTGAACCTCAAAGAATTTATATCAAACCAGAGTATAAACGAGGATTACCGCCTATTCTTTATGCCGATCTTAACTTCAATGACGACAACAACAACGGAATCCTTGAAGCCAACGAAAAAGCATGGATAACTCTCACGATTTCAAACAAGGGGAAAGGGGCTGCCCAGGACCTTGGAGTAACAGTTTCTGATGATAAGGCAGATCAATATTTTATCATCGGCAAAGTGAGTACCATCCCGTATCTACAACCGGACCAGACAACGAAAATCTCGATCCCTCTGGAAGCCGGTATGGAGATAAAGTCTGCAGAACATAAACTTGAGATCAATATCAAAGAACATTTTGGTTATGACATGGACCCTGCCTATCTATATGTGAGCACCATGAAATTCAGAGAGCCATCATTGGCATTCTCAGGCTTAGAGGTTGTTGACCTTGGGGAGGGAACTGCAGCAATCAGACAGGATGGGAAACTCCAATCGGGGGAACAGGTGAAGGTCAAAATCAGTGTCCAGAATATCGGGCAAAATGTTTCTACTAGTACTAAGTACAAAATTAGTTGCAGTGATCAAAATATCTTCATTTCAGATGGTTCCGGGGAACTTGGTGATTTGGGAATCGGTGAAGTAAAAGATTTTTGGATTACAATCAGTCCCAACAAGAGGGTGACAACCAAAGAGAACCTTCCTCTTTTCTTGTCGTTGACAAATAATGTTCGCAGGGGGGAATTATCAGATACGCCACTTCCCATTGTACTCGACCAGAAACCTCCTGAAGCAGTTGTTTTGAACGTCAAAGCCGATGTAGATAAACTGCAAAAGCAGGTGGCCAGATTTGAAGTCAGCTCGGACCGCATGACCGCTAACGTTGGGAATGTCATAGATATCAAACAGGTGCCTCCTTCAAAAATGCATCGTTCGAACGCCATTGCTGTGGTAATTGGTGTTGAAAAATACGATCATTTCGTTCAGGCTCCTTATGCTGAAAATGACGCAACGTTAATCCAGGACTATTTTAAGACTGTATTGGGGATAGAGAAAGTTTATATATATAAAAGCAAGGATGTAACAGGGTATTTTTTCGACAATGTTTTTGATCCCTCTTATGGTGAATTACAAAAAGCTATCAGCAAGGGGAACACTGATCTCTTTGTCTTCTATTCCGGGCATGGTATTCCTTCAAAAGATGGCACCAATGCCTACCTTTTACCATCTGATGGGCGCATTGAGGCAATTGAAAAGCAAGGATATAATCTGAACAAATTTTATGAAAATTTGGAGAAACTCGGCGCCCGAAGTGTAACGGTCTTTATTGATGCCTGCTTTAGCGGAGCATCCAGAAGCAGTGAAACCTTTAAGCCCGATAACCTGGTGGCCATGAAAGGAGTCCTGATTAAACCCAATGTTTCTTCTCCCTGGAATGATAATCCCAGGTTTACGGTTTTTTCTTCTTCCAGTTATGATGAAACGTCCCTGGCTTTTGATCCCTCCGAAACCGGTCTTTATACCTATTACCTCTGTGCAGGTTTGCAAGGAAAAGCTGATGCAAATGGAGATAAAAAGATCACTTCCGGAGAGTTGGAAAGGTATATCAGCGAGCAGGTGAAGGAATCCTCTGTGAAAATTCGCGGTCTCCAGTCACCACAGTTCCATGGAGATGAAAATATTATAATAACGGAGTATTAAAAGTATTCATATGAAAAGATTATTTTTCATTTTATTTACCTGTTTTCTAATGATGACCAACGTTTCCACCGGACAGGAGGTGGGTAATGTCACATCGGAAGTCAAAGATGGTATGGTCACTATACATTATTCCATAAGCGGGAAGTTCTATCAAATTTTCAACATCTCTATCTATGTTAGTCGTGACGGCGGGAACAATTATATTGGTCCTCTAAAAGAAGTCACCGGTGATGTTGGTCAGAACATTAAACGTGGCAGCAAGACGGT
>JBAXDH010000247.1:0-2583 GCA_037141055.1 bacterium
CCCTGGTCACAAAATTTGTGAACAATGTCATGATGGCAGGAAAGAAAAATATTGCGTATGAAGTCTTTTACGAAGCCATAGACACCGTCTCTGAAAAGACCAAGGAAGATGGACTCGAGGTGTTCAAGAAAGCGCTGGCCAATGTTACTCCTTCCGTTGAGGTAAGGAGCCGCCGCATCGGTGGAGCCACCTTCCAGATTCCTTCGGAAATCCGCCCGGGCCGTAAAAGCTCCATTGGAATGAAGTCTCTCGTGAATTACGCCCGCAGGCGTCATGAAAAGAGCTTCGGTCAGAAGCTGGCTTCTGAAATTATGGCTGCTTATAAAGAAGAAGGCGCCGCCTACAAACGTAAAGAAGATACTCACAGGATGGCTGAAGCCAACAAGGCTTTCTCCCACTTCCGCTTCTAAAAAAGATGTAAGGCCACGGCATGCCGTGGCCCAACGATATACAGAATGACCGGTAAACTGGAAAATACAAGAAACATTGGCATCATGGCGCACATCGACGCGGGTAAAACCACGACGACTGAGCGCATCCTGTATTATACCGGCAGCAACTATAAATTAGGCGAAGTCCACGACGGCACAGCCACCATGGACTGGATGATCCAGGAACAGGAACGCGGAATCACCATTACCTCTGCCGCTACAACGGTTTACTGGGATTACCTGAATGATAATTACCGCATCAACCTTATTGATACACCGGGGCACGTTGACTTTACTGTAGAAGTGGAGCGTTCCCTGAGGGTTTTGGATGGCGCTGTTGCTATTTTTTGTGCCGTTGGCGGTGTGGAGCCCCAATCGGAAACAGTTTGGAGACAGGCCAACAAATACAATGTTCCCAGGATTTGCTACATCAACAAGATGGACCGCACCGGCGCCGACTTTTTCCATGTCGTTGACCAGATACGCGAAAAACTTGGAGCAAACCCGGTTATTGTCAATTTACCGATTGGCGCAGAGGATAATTTCACAGGCATCGTTGACCTGATTGCCAACAAAGCTTATGGTTGGGATGATGCTTCGCTCGGACGGGAATATTCTGAAATCCCGGTTCCTGCCGACATGATTGAAACGGTTTTGGAATACCGCATGAAACTGGTGGAAGGCGTTGCGGAAGAAAGCGATGAACTTCTTCTCAAATTCATGGAAGATTCAAACGCTATAACTTCTGAGGAAATCATTGCGGAATTGCGCAAGGCAACCATCTCCGGAAAAATCACCCCGGTGATCTGCGGAGCCTCCTTTAAAAATAAAGGGGTCCAGTTGCTCATTGATTCTGTTATCAAATTCCTCCCGTCGCCGTATGATATGCCTGCAGTAACAGGTATGAATCCTTTCACTGAAAAGGAAGAGGTTCGTCACCCTGATCCCAATGAACCTTTTACCGCCTATGCGTTTAAAATTGCAACGGATCCGTTTGTCGGAAGGATTGCATTTTTCCGTGTATATTCTGGTAAACTTGAAGCAGGTGAAGTGGTTCTGAACACCCGCACCGACAAAAAAGAGAGGTTGCTGCGCATCATGCTCATGCATGCAAACAAGCAGAACCCGCTGAAGTCAGTTGAAGCCGGAGAAATCGCGGCTGCCGTGGGGTTTAAGGATATCCGCACAGGCGATACGCTCTGCGATATCAAACATCCGCTGGTACTGGAAACCATGGTGTTCCCGGAACCTGTAATCAACATGGCCGTGGAACCCAAAACCCAGGATGACCTGGAAAAACTTGCAGTTGCCTTGCATAAGCTCGCAGAAGAAGATCCTACGTTCCAGGTGAGAGTCGACAATGAAACCGGTCAGACCCTGATCAGCGGAATGGGCGAGTTGCATCTTGACATCATTGCCGATCGCATGCGTCGGGAATTCAATATCGAAGTCAATCGCGGAAATCCACAGGTAGCGTATAAAGAAGCTATCGTGAACACGGTGATGCATCATGAAGTCTATAAAAAACAAACAGGAGGCAAAGGCCGCTTTGCCGATCTCGTAATTGAGGTTGGTCCGGCTGATGCAGGTTTTAAAGGTTTGCAGTTCATCAACGATATCAAAGGCGGAAACATCCCGAGGGAATTCATTCCTGCCATTGAAAAAGGCCTGAAAGCAGCCATGACCAACGGCCCGATTGTTGGTTTCCCGATGGAAAGTGTTAAGGTTCGCCTGATTGACGGTTCATACCACAGTGTTGATTCTGATGCGCTTTCATTCCAGGTTGCCGCTGGCATTGCCTTCAGGGAAGCAAGCAAAAAAGCCAGGGTGGTGATCATGGAGCCTATTATGAAATTTGAGGTTGTTACACCCAGCGAATACATGGGTGAAGTTACAGGTGATATAACCAAACGCCGCGGCCAGGTTGAAGAAGTGGAATCCCGCATCGGAAACCAGGTGATTCGCGGACGTGTTCCTTTAGCTGAAATGTTTGGCTATGTGACAACATTGCGCAGTCTTTCTTCCGGCAGAGCTACGGAAATGCTGGAATTTTATAAATATGATATCACTCCAAAGGAAATTCAGGACGAAGTATTGTATAAAATCAGGGGATATGTTCCCGCATATTAAATTTTTATATGAGCCAGAGAAT
>JBAXDH010000248.1:0-2554 GCA_037141055.1 bacterium
GGCGGAGCTCCCCCGTCAAATCCGTCCCAGTGAACGGTATTCATTCCTGTGGTTACCTGCTGAGGGATCGTCCTGTCGACATACGGGAATCCCAGGGAACTCAGAAGAAGTTTCAGTTCCACGTTCCCGGCCTTGGTACATCCGAATGTGAAATCGATGGTTCCGTCGCAATTCCTGACGGCTGTGACCGGTATGGTGTTGTCGAGCCCGCCGAGCACACCGCTTGGAAAAGGAAGCAGGTCAGGATTGTTGAGAAAAATCTTGTACTCGGGAAAAGTATGTTCACCGCTAACCGATTTTCGTGCGGATACTACCGTCTGCGGAGGAGCCGGATAACATCCCGAATGGTTGCAGGAAACCGTAAAAGTGCCCGGAATAACACCGTTGAAGTCCACCTTCGTGACAATACTGTCGGCGGAATAAACAAACATTTTTCCCCAGTATTGATTTGTGCTTCCCGCTGTCGGATTTTCACAGTAAAGTTGCCATGCCTTCGACCACAACCTTCCCGGAACAGATTGTATCGTGTTGGTGTTTACCACCGTAACATCAATGTTCTCAAAGGTTTTATATGAATCGACGAAAGGTCCTGTAAGCCAGGTGATTTTGAAAGCAAGGTAGTAATCGCCGTTCATGTCGGGGGTGCATCTCAGCCCCCAATATCCGGTTCCGGGTGCGATTACCGTAGGACCTGCAACCGCCTGGTCGTAGGTGTCAATAAATCCCCTGTTTCCGGTTACGGTGGGAACGGTTCCTGATGTGTCGATCACATCATCGGGCCTGTAAAACCTGAAAGTGGCGGCACCAAGGTTGTGCTTGGTCGTTCCGAAGCCAAAGTATATCGCTTCAGTTGTGTAATCAGAGATATGGATGTATAACCTGTAATCAACTGTTGCTGTGACGGAACCAAATTTGTTCCGGGTGGTATCGATGCACAACTCACCTTTTTTATCCGATGTGGGACGGAACTCCTTGGTTCCTTCGGCAAATACCTGGGAACTGCAAATGATGAGAATCAGGAGGCAGTATAATTTACTATTCATTCCAACCAACTGGTTATTAGAAAAATTAGTTCTACAAGTTTATAATGCTTTTACCAGTATCCGGACGATAAAGTTACTAAAATGCCGAACATTATTATTAAAATGTCTCGCTATTTATTGACAGTAAGTTTCCTGTTCACCGACCCGCCTTCCGGGGAGCGAAGCTCAACTGTGTAATTTCCACGCACAAGGGCTCCCACATTCACCCTGACGAGATTGATGCCCTGCTGAAGATTTTCCTTTGAGGAGATCATCATTTGTCCTGACATGTTATAAATGACTAGGTCTATCGCAAGGGCCCGCGATACTGTCACCGAGAAGCTTGCAACACCGTTGACAGCCGGATTCGGGAAAACTTCGCCGACCGAAGTAATGAGATCAGGCAGGTTGTGGCTTATTCCGTATGCTACATTCGATATGGTCATGGTGAAAGGCAGAATGACAGCCGGTTTTGTGGCATCAAGGGTGACATGCGCTGGCGTTGTAAGCAAGCCGGCAACCTCTGGCCAGATGGTATAGCTTCCGAGTGCTACGGCCGGGAATTCAAAATGCCCGCCAGCATCCGTTTTTACGTAATCAAGGGCGGTGTTTTGTCCGTCTAAAAGAAGCACCTCTACGTTTGGAGCAGGGGAGCCTCCTGAATTCACTTTTGTTCCCTCTGTAATGGTGCCGCTGATGTTCCCGTTGCCGGAAAGGGGGCCTTCCACATGCCGCAATCCGAAATTGTAAGGATTCTGCGGTTCGCCGATAAAGATAAGGGTGGCATTGGTCCAGTTGAGTGCTTCCTGGTAATATGTGGGGACAAACTGCCCAAAATAGATTGAAGCGGGCAGCAACTCGGCTTTCAGGTAATAGTGACCGGCCGGAACTCCGCCAAACCAGTAGGAGCCGGCTGAGTCGCCGAATTCCTTTGAATCAGCCACGGTCATCACGTTGTTCGAGTCAACGCGGATCAACTGGATAAAGCCGTGATCGACAAAATGAACACCGCAATGTACAGTGCCGTGAAGATCGACGGTGGAGTGCACGTAAATATTCTGATCACTGTTATGCTCGCAACCTGCGGCATCAACAGTATGCAGCGTAACGTGGTAGCTGCCTGCCGCACTGTAAACATGCTGCGGATTTTGGAGCGTTGAGGTATTGTTGGTCCCTGAAGCCGGGTCTCCGAAATTCCATAACCAGGATGTCGGAAGTGTGCTGTGAGTATGTCCTTCGAAATGGACAGCCAGCATGTTTTTGGTATACGTGAACCAGCTTTCGCAATTAGCCGGTGGTTCTCCGAGTACGATGGAATCGCATTTGGTGCTGGTGGATCCCGTGCTGGTCGCAATCGTGAGGCAGACAGTGTACGTCGCTGCATGCAGGTATGTATGCCAGGGGGCGCCGGTTGTTGCCGTGCCGCCGGCACCGAAATTCCGGAGGCGCGAAGTGATTTGTGATCCCGAAGGAATCGTGCTGACATCCCAGAAATGAACATGCAACACGTTGGTGCTGTCGCGGTACAACTC
>JBAXDH010000249.1:0-2437 GCA_037141055.1 bacterium
CCCCAGACGGGGAAGGGGAGTACTCCTCCCCCTGCGGGGGAGGTCGGGAGGGGTCATCCCCGTGAGGGGGAGGCCGGGAGGGGTCCTTTGGCACAAACCCCATCCCCCGGCCCCTTCCCCAGGCGTGGAAGGGGAGTATGGCTTAAGGTAGGGGTGGAATTAGGGTAGCAAATTATTATGTTGGGAAAAACACTAAAATAATTTTAACAAAATTTTACGGAAGTGAAAATTTGTGTATATCTTTGCAATGAGTGATCAGAGTGTTCAATTTATCTTAATTATTGATAATCAGCAGTATATACCTATCTGCTGGTTTTCTGTATGTAATTGAAAACAGTAATATGTTGCAAGATTATCCTCTATATATATCAATAAGTTTATTGATCCCTCTTATATTTAATAAGCAATCATTATTAACCTAAATTTCAAAACTATGAGAAATGTTACCAAAACGCTGAGAACGTTGATGCTGTTTGCAGTATCGATGTTTGTCTTCGTTTCTTTTGGATTTGCTCAGCAGACAATGCTGCTGACCGAAAGCTTCGAGACAGGTAATGGAACCACCCCTCCGGCCGGATGGGCACTGGAACAGGTTACAGGGACCACTTTAGGTGTGAACTTTGTGACTACCAGTACCTACCCGACGATTTCGGCTGCTTACGATGGAACGAAATTTGTCCAGTACAATTCGTTCAACATCTCCAGCGGCTCAACTCGTCTGAAGAGGACCGCTGCCATGTCTACCACCAACCATTCCTTTGTCATGATTGATTTTGCCTGGTTTGAAGATCCGGGCTATTCAACCAGCAATGATAAAGTTGATGTGCAGTGGTCAATCAACGGCACCACCTGGAACACGGCAGGTACTTTCCCCCGTTACAATGCTGTACAGGGCTGGAAAGTCAAGAATGTCATTCTTCCTGCAGGTGCCAACAACCAGGCAACGGTTTATGTTGCGTTCCTGTACACTACTGCTTATGGCAATAACTGCGCCATGGACCTCGTGCATGTTTCCTGTGGTCCTGCCGCACCTCCTGCCGTTGCAACAATTGGAACAGGAACAGTTTCCTCACCCTATCCGTATACAACTTTCTGGATGGGCGGAAGGACACAAATGTTATTCACTGCTGCTGAATTGACTGCTGCAGGCGTTAGCGCCGGCAACATTTCATCGGTTGGGTTCAATGTAATCTCCAATTCCACCCAGGTGATGAATGGCTTCAACGTTAAATTAGGCGGCACCGCGCTTGCAAATCTTTCTGCAGGCTATGTGAACGGGCTTACTTCGTATTATACAACGCCTTATGCAGTTCCCGGAACCGGTTGGCAGACGATCACCCTCACCGCCCCGTTCGTATGGAATGGCACTTCAAACCTGATTGTTGAAATTTGCTATGCAAATACAAGCTACACAAGTTATTCTTATGTAAATTCGACTACGATAGCCAGTATGACTGCCGGTCACTATGCCGATAACCAGACTGAATGTACCGTAGCTACCAACAACGCTCCTGCATCACGCCCGAACATCCAGTTAGGCGTTCCCGGGAGTACCCCGGGTGCCCTCATGGGATATG
Source organism: bacterium (assembly GCA_037141055.1). GTDB lineage: Bacteria > Bacteroidota > Bacteroidia > Bacteroidales > FEN-979 > CAIVAT01. The sequence continues at coordinate 1,578 of JBAXDH010000249.1, forward strand.
TGAGAGATGTGAACACCAACCTGCCGATCGCCAATGCGATTGTTGTGGCTGGTGCCGGTCCGCTCAGGGATACTACTGATGCCGCTGGTTTCTATATCATTTATAACCTTCCTTCAGGCGCTGTTACAGCTAATTGCACCGCCTCTGGTTATATTTCCGGATCAGGTACAGGTACCATTGTTGCCGGCTCTGCTACAAGTCTGAACATCCTGCTGGCCCCGGGCCCCAAGGTTGGCGGTACTGTAACCGATGCTTCCACAGGCGCGCTCCTACCAGGTGCTACGGTTACCGTTGGTACCGGCGCGGATGCCGTAACAACCCTTACGATTGCCGGTGGAACCTATCTCACCCCGCTGCTTTCATTGTCAGGTGCCACCCCTATCGTGATCGGAAAAACCGGTTATGACAACTTCACGGGCAGTGTAACCCTTGTTCCCAATACAACAGCTACCCAGGATGCAGCCTTATTACCTACTGCAGTTCAGCCTGGTCCTTTCACGGCTGCCTTGAACAATCCTACCACGCCAACTGCTGTGAACCTGAACTGGGGAGTTCCCCAGGGAATGTACCAGCTGATCTATGATGATGGTACACAGGATAACTTTGCCATCTGGGCCACTGCAAACAACCTCAACGCTTTGAAGTTCACCCCGCTGGGATGGCCTGCAAAACTGGTAGGCGGTAAAGTGAACCTTGGTGTTGCTTCAAACTATCCTTCAAATGCCCTCCCCCTCACCAAATTCAAAATGATGGCTTACAAAGCCGATGGCGCAGGTGGTGTTCCGGGTACTCTTATTGACAGTGTTGAAGTTACACCGACCGGATTTGGCTGGGCAGATTTTGCTTTTGCAGCTCCCATC
>JBAXDH010000250.1:0-2431 GCA_037141055.1 bacterium
ACACTTTAAACTTGTTTGAATGAAAAAACTGATTCAAACCATACGAAATATCTGGAAGATTGAAGACCTCCGCAAGAGGATACTGTATACAATCGGAATCATCCTGATTTATCGTTTGGGATCTTATGTAGTACTTCCCGGCGTTGACCCGAGTATGTTGGCAAGCCTTCAAAATCAGACCAAGTCTGGTTTGCTGGGTCTTCTGAACATGTTTTCGGGAGGTGCGTTCTCAAATGCTTCGATTTTTGCGCTGGGTATTATGCCCTATATCTCTGCATCCATTGTAATGCAGCTGCTTGGCATGGCAATCCCGTATTTCCAGAAACTTCAGAAAGAAGGCGAAAGCGGACGTAAGAAAATCAACCAGATGACCCGGTATCTAACCGTAATCATCCTGATTTTCCAGTCACCGGCATACATCGCCAACCTTGCAGCCCAGCTGCCGGCAGAAGCGATTTCACCCTTCAACCCGAATATCACGCATCATTCCGTGTTTTCTTTTTTCGGAATTTCATCCATCATCATTCTTACAGCAGGTTCCTTGTTTGTAATGTGGCTTGGTGAGCGGATCACGGACAAGGGAATTGGAAATGGCATATCCCTGATCATTATGATCGGGATCATCGCCCGCCTTCCTTTCGCACTTTTTGGCGAACTCGTTTCAAGAATGGAACAGAAAGGTGGTGGCCTTGTGTTTTTTGTCGTCGAAATTGCCTTCCTTGTTCTTGTCATTCTTGTTACAATCCTTTTGGTTCAGGGTACCAGGAAGATACCGGTCCAATATGCGAAACGCATCGTTGGAAATAAGCAATACGGCGGCGTTCGCCAGTATATTCCATTAAAGGTCAATGCAGCAGGTGTCATGCCGATCATTTTTGCCCAGGCGATCATGTTCCTGCCGCTGACGATTGCCGGTTTTGCCAGCAACGAAACACTAACAGGATTCGCCAGGGTATTCACCGATATCAACGGGATTACCTATAACCTTACTTTTTTCATCCTGATCATATTGTTTACCTATTTCTATACTGCCATCACGGTCAATCCGAATCAGATGGCAGAGGATATGAAAAAGAACGGCGGATTTATCCCCGGGGTTAAACCTGGTAAAAAAACGGCTGAATTCATTGACGATGTAATGTCACGGATCACTCTTCCCGGGTCTATTTTCCTTGGGTTTGTGGCAGTCATGCCGGCTCTGGTTCGTATGGTGGGTATTACTTCAACTTTTGCTCAATTTTATGGGGGCACCTCCCTGTTGATCCTGGTTGGTGTTGTGCTTGATACATTGCAGCAAATTGAAAGCCACCTGCTGATGCGGCATTATGACGGGCTGACAAAATCTGGCAGGATTAAAGGACGTTCTTCTTATTCTGTTACCGGGCAGTAATGTATGTTTAACAAACAGATGACGGTAAAATCGGCTGAGGAGATTGAATTACTGAGAGAAAATGCAATAATCGTAAGTAAAACACTCGCGGAAGTTGCAAAAAATATAAAACCTGGTGTCAGCACGTTGACACTTGACACAATAGCTGAAGAGTTTATCCGGGCTGAAGGAGCGATTCCCGGGTTTAAAGGTTACAGAGGGTTTCCGGCAACCTTGTGTGTTTCCATCAATGAAGAGGTGGTGCACGGAATACCGGGGAGCAGAGTTCTTAAAAATGGTGATATAGTTTCGATCGACTGTGGATGTCAGAAGGATGGATATTATGGTGATTCGGCATATACTTTCCCTGTTGGAGAGGTTTCCGATGAAGTGTTGAACCTGCTGAAGCGAACCAGGCAATCTTTGCTGATGGCTACTGAGTTAGCTGTTGCGGGCAGAAGGGTTGGCGACATCAGTTCATTTATCCAGGAATATGTTGAAGGCTTTGGATATTCGGTTGTCAGGGAGCTGGTGGGTCATGGGATTGGGAGGCAGTTGCACGAAAAACCCGATGTGCCCAATTACGGCAAAAGGGGATATGGTGTTAAAATGCCTGTCGGATTGACGATCTGCATTGAACCCATGATCAACATGGGTGCGAAAACAGTTGTTCAGGACACCGACGGATGGACGATCCGGACTGCAGACAGGATGCCTTCGGCGCATTTTGAACTTACGGTCGCGGTGAGAAAGGACAAAGCAGACGTTCTCTCTACCTTCCGTTATATTGAAGAAGTATTAGGATCAAGTAGCATATAGCATGGCAAAACAATCGTCAATACAACAAGATGGCACGGTCATCGAGTCACTCGGAAATGCGATGTTCCGCGTTGAACTGGAAAATGGTCACGTTATTACGGCTCATATTTCCGGGAAAATGAGAATGCATTACATCAAAATTCTGCCCGGGGATCGTGTAAGGATTGAAATGTCACCATATGATTTATCAAAAGGAAGAATTACGTTCAGATATCAATAGACTAAACGCAAACGTAAAATGAA
>JBAXDH010000251.1:0-2430 GCA_037141055.1 bacterium
TGTCTTTGAACAGGTTGCGGGTACGGATGTTGAACTCGGCCATCATGCGGAGTTCGTAATTCCGGCCGTACCGTTTGATCATATCCAGGAAGATCTCATGGAACTTGCGGATCTCCTTCACTTTTTTCGAATCGTTGATGTAATTTTCCTCGATGGCCAGGTGGCGCACAGCTTCCATCACGGCAGGGATGTCGATCTCGCGCGGACAACGCCCCGAACACGCGGAGCAGGTGAGGCAAAACCAGTGGGAATTGGCCATGTAGGATTCGTTTTTCAGCCCAAGTTTGATCATCTGCATGATCTCACGGGGAGGAAAATCCATGTACTGCGACACCGGGCAAGTGCTCACACATTTGCCGCACTGATAACATTCAAGCACATTTGCGCCGCTTTTTGCATTGACGGCCTCCATAAATGTGTTTTCACCCTGAGATCCAAGTGTTATCATAATAAAATTTGTAATGTTAATTTTTTAACATGACAAAATTAGGAAAAGATTCTTTTGGAAATATTCTAAATTATTACATGCAGAAATTCAGGAAGATACGTAATTTTACTTAAGGGTAAATTGCCGGGATTTTTCTCGATATTCTTTCTCAAGCCTTGATCGGCTTACGGCTATTCCGTGCGAAGGGTGAAAGGTATGGCAACCGGTATCAAGCAACTTTTTCCAGCTTCGGATCATTTCTTCAGGATCATCACCCCAGGGGGACATAAGCGATCCGGGTGTTCCGGTAAGAGTGTCACCGACAAGGGCTGTTTCGTTGCCGATGATAATGGATGATGATCCGGCGGAATGCCCCGGAGTATGCAGGACGTATGCATTGAATCCGAAAGCAGACAAATCGTAATTTTCACTGAAAACATCCCCGGCCCGGACCCCCTGAACATGAAACCATTGAGGCATCCTCTCTGCTCCAAGGTTGTAAAGGAATCGTGTCAGAAACATCGTGCCGTTCGGAACCGGGCTGTCGCCGCTTTCCAGGAAATCTTTTTCCAGGGATTGAACGATGAATTTGGGTGCGAACCGCTCCATCACCCGTCCGGCACTTCCGGCATGGTCGAAATGAGTGTGGGTTATGATCACAGCATCCGGCCGGCCGGTATGTTCCAACCGTTTCAACAGTTTTTTTCCTTCGCGCGACCAGCCGGTATCAACCAGTAGCCTGGACGTTCCATTGGATACCAGGAAAACATTCGACCGGCCAAAAAGGACCCTGGTAATTACATAACCTTGTGAAGTTGTCCAGGTTCTCATTTTATTAAAGAGTTGAACGGTAAAAGTAATGAGTTAAAGTGCTTGTTCATCCTGCCACATCTTATATCTTTTCCGGAATCCTATATCCGACCGGGGTCACCGGTTCGTTCTTCTTTTGAATCAATTCCTTGATAGCCCGGAAAACAATACTGAACTGTGTATCATATTTGGTCTCTAACTCATCAATTTTCGTTGCCAGATCTTTGTTAAGTTCCAGAAATTCACGAAGCTTAATAAAGGCCCGTACTACAAAAAGACTTGCCTCAACAGCTTCATCACTGCTAAGAACCGAAGCCAGCATTAAAGCACCATGCTCTGTAAACACATAAGGTAAAAATTTTCGATATTTCCCTCTGGCAGATGTATTCCTCTGACTATTCGTTGAAATGTCTAAGGTCACAATTTGTGACCTTAGAGAAATCCACTCATCCTGAGTAAGATGGAAAACGAAATCAGATGGAAATCGCTTTTGGTTTCTTTTAACTGCTTGATTAAGAGCTTTAGTTTCAACGTGATAAATACTCGCGAGGTCGCTGTCGAGAATTACTTTGTGTCCTCGAATAAAATAAATCCGTGAAACTATGTCTCCAATCTGTAATTCATTGCTTTTCATATCTCAGGTTTTGTCATATTATGCTGCTTAATCCTTGAAAGGATCAATAAGTGACGCACCTGTTGAAAACTTTCAACAGTGTTTCCACCTGGTCCAATTTTTTTTTGAATTTCAGACAATCATCAGAAAAGATTTAACTTTATAGCTTGCAAGGTGTTCAAATCATCCTCAAATGAAGACCATTCTCAAAATTATCCCGGTACTGCTGATCGTGATGTTGTGCTTTCCAGCCTTATCCCAGCAACTCGTTTTCGAACAAAAATATACAGGGATCAGTATACTGCCGCCGTGTTTTGTTTACAGGTCCGCCTACCCGTTGCAGGTTCAGGAACTGCCGGATAACAACATCCTGATGCTTGGATGGGGCCAATCAATTGATTCGACCGGTGTTTTGGGCGGCAGGACTTACCATGAACTGAAAAAGCTCGACAAGAACGGCAACATCCTGTGGACGAAGTATTTTATGTCGGATACGGTGCCGGGAGTCAATACTGAACTTTGGTTTAAATCATTCCACATGCAGGATAACGGAAATATTCTTCTCGTGGGGGAAAAATTG
>JBAXDH010000252.1:0-2421 GCA_037141055.1 bacterium
TTGTGGGTGCAAAGGTAGGATAAATTGGTAAACGGGTAAACGGGTGAACGGGTGGACGACCAAACCCTCCGGGTTTTCAAAACCTGGAAGGTTTAATGAACCGGGAACGTTTTATCAGTTCAGTGTTGGATCGGCCGGAAAGTTTGCCCAGATTGCGTAATCCTGCCCCATGCTTTTCAGGTAATTGCTCCAGAGCTCTTCCGGATGCTCATTGATCACTTCTTTGACAGTGGTTTGCGACAGTACCCACGATTTTTCTTTCAGCTCGCGGTCAAGCTGGTTGGGCGACCATCCGGAGTATCCTAAAAAAAACCTGATTTCGCAGGGCGACATTGTTTTATTCTTCAGCATCTTCCGGATGGCATCCAGATCGCCGCCCCAGTACAATCCCTGCATGATGGGCAGGCTGCCTTCGATCTCTTCCCGGGTGTGTATAAAGAAAATACTGTCGGTTTTTACCGGCCCGCCCAGGTAAACAGGAAGGTTGTAACCGGTAAAGCCCTTGATGATGTCTTTCAGCTTCGCTTCGATCGGCTTGTTGATGATCACGCCGAAGGTGCCTTCATCGTTGTGTTCGGCTAACAGGATAACCGACTGGCGGAAGTAAAAATCGCGCAGCGAAGGCTCCGAGATCAGGATGCTTCCCTGTTTGGGTTTTGTGCGTGGTTTATCCATGGTGTTCTTACAATTTTTGTATTTTTGCGTTGGGCTCCCCCGACAAATATAATACCAAAACATGGCCAGGTCAAGCAGGCAGGATAAATTTTTACAGCTTCGAAAACAATTTCCATTTTTTATCTTTGAAAAACAGGAGTATGTGCTCTCCGCCCGTGGCCTCGATATCACCTTTACCTTTAACCTTGCCGGTCAGTACCAGTTTCACCCGGCGCTTTTTATACCCCGGAAATCCTGTTTCCTTGCCGATGAAAAAATTGCTGACCGTCTCGACAACATCGTCTTCAACCTCGGGATGATCGAACTGGTGAGCTATTGGAAAGCCGCTTGCGCCCCAAGAGTTATCATAAAACCTTTCGCGATGGAGCCTGAACAGGTTGCCTGGTGGAAAAATCTTTACTTTCACGGTTTGGGCGAATTTTTTTACCTGAATTCCCTGGATGTTACAGCAGACAACTTTATGTCGATTGAGGTTGCTTCGGAGGTTCGTTTAAAAAAAGAGAATTTCACGCTCGACAACAACGTGATCATCCCGGTGGGTGGGGGAAAGGATTCTGCGGTGACCCTTGAGTTACTGGGGTCAGGGCCGGGAAGCATTCCTCTGATCATGAATCCGCGGGGAGCAAGCCTTGAAACACTGGCAGCCAAAGGATTTCCCAAAGATGAGTTCATTGAAATACAGCGGACCATCGACCCGGAGTTGCTGAAACTGAATGCCCTCGGATTTTTAAACGGGCACACCCCGTTTTCAGCCATGCTTGCCTTCGTCACCGTGCTCGCTGCCATCGTGACAGGCCACCGCCACATTGCGTTGTCGAACGAGTCGAGCGCGAATGAAGCAACCATCGAAGGCACCGGCATCAACCACCAGTATTCAAAGTCGTTTCAGTTTGAATCGGATTTCAGGGATTACGTTAAACAATGGATTTCAGAGGATATCAATTATTTCAGTTTCCTGCGCCCGCTGAATGAATTGCAGATCGCCTCGATGTTTGCCAGAATGACGCATTACCATCCTGTTTTCAAAAGCTGCAATGCCGGCAGTAAAACCGATACATGGTGCTGCTCTTGTGCCAAGTGTTTGTTTACCTGCATCATTTTGTCTCCTTTTTTGGATGAGCGCCAGCTGGTAAACATTTTCGGATCTGATTTATTTGCCGATGCATCACTCCAACCCATTCTGGAGCAGCTTACGGGTATTGCGGATGAAAAACCGTTTGATTGTGTCGGAACAATTCATGAGGTAAATGTGGCGCTTTGCGAAACCATCCGGCAACGTGAAGCTGGGGATTTGCCTTATCTTCTGGATTATTACCAGAACACACCTGCATATTCCCGGTACAACCGGACCGATTTTGCCAATGAGTTGTTCCGTGTTTCATCGGGACATCATTTGCCAGTTGATTTATTGGAACTTCTGGAGAAGAAATTATATGGGAATATGAATCAAGGGTTTGAAAGCAATTTTATAAGAATGGATGATCTCATCCGACAACGCTTCGCCGAAAAATCGATCGTGCTGCTGGGATTTGGCAGGGAAGGACAGGCCAGCTATTCCCTTCTGAGGAAGGCATTCCCCTTGAAGGAACTGGCCATCGCCGATGCAAATGAGCTTATTCACGAAAATCCATTGATTCGGGATGACCGGCATCTCAGTTTCTTAACCGGCCCTGATTACCTGGCCGGGCTGTCCGGTTTCGATGTAATTTTCCGTTCACCTGGAATACCTGTCTGGAATTTATCCCT
>JBAXDH010000253.1:0-2401 GCA_037141055.1 bacterium
GGATCGGCAGCGTTGACGGATGTGTTGCCATGTCGCATTCGGTTATGGATGACCTGGAGAAATTTGACCCGGGAAAGCCAAAAGTGTACTGCCCCCACCCGCTGTATGACAACTTCGGAGACCCGGTTTCAAAAAAGGAGGCCATGCAGCGGCTGCAGATGGACCCGGAATTTCATTATGTGCTTTTTTTTGGCTTTATCCGCGATTACAAAGGCCTGGATCTTCTTCTGGAGGCTTTTTCGGATGACCGTTTACGCCATTTGAAGATAAAATTGCTTGTGGCTGGCGAATTCTATTGCGACCCAAAACCATATCACGAAATTATCGCAAAACACAAGTTGGACGACCTGGTGATCATGAGCAATGATTTTATTCCCGACAGTAAAGTGCTGAATTATTTCTGTGCAGCAGACCTTGTTGTTCAGCCCTATAAAAGCGCCACACAAAGCGGTGTAACTCAAATTGCATACCATTTCAACAAGCCCATGATAATTACGGATGTTGGCGGACTCGCTGAATTTGTTCCGCATGACAAAGTCGGTTATGTTGTCAATCCCCGGCCCGGCGAAATCTCAGATGCCATTGTTCGTTTTTATCAGGAAAACAAAGAATCCGAATTTTCTGCCAATGCTGCGGTGGAAAAACAAAAATACTCATGGAATAAAATGACTGATGCCATTGACTTGCTCTCAGGGAAATAGTATATTTGCCAATATCCAGACATTATACATATGAAAAAGCTCCTGTTTGCAATAGGTTCGATCTTGTTTGTTTTTGGGATATCCGATGTTTTTTCGCAGGTCCATACACTTGTTCTTCAACCCGGGCCCGATTCGGGGATTGATTGCTACTTCAACAGTGTAATTCCCGATATTCCGGATCCGACAACAATTACATTTTCTGCCAATGCCTGGACTTTTGGTGGATTGCCCGGAGTTGGCAGAAGCCTCTTAAAGTTTGACCTGACACAGATTCCCGCCACAGCCGTTGTTCTTTCTGCTAAGCTCAACCTGTATTATTTTGATAACGGGAACGGAACCCATTATGGAAATAATGAAAGTTTACTGCAGAAAGTTACAGCAGCCTGGAATAAAATGACTGCAACCTGGAATAATCAACCAACTGCAACCTCCCTCGGTCAGGTTTATCTTCCTTCTGCAACCGATCCAACCCAAAACTATACAAACATTGACGTGACAACCCTTGTTTCGGAAATGGTACGGAATCCTGCCACCAATTTTGGATTTCTGTTCCGCCTGGTGACTGAAGAACTGCTCACCAAAACGATCCTTGCCTCTTGTGAGAATCCAAATACTGCCGGTCGGCCAAAACTTATTATTGAATATGTTTTCTGTCCAACTATCGCCGCTGATTTCAACTACCAGATAGAGGATCAGAAAGTTACGTTTACTGATCAAACAAGCGGTGCAATATCATGGATGTGGGATTTTGGCGATGGTTATTTCTCAAACCTTAAAAATCCGGCGCATCTTTATGAAAACCAGGGAATTTATACAGTTTGCCTGGTGGTAAACGATTCATGCGGATCAGATACTTTATGCCAGAACGTACATGTTTGTGAAATGCCCCAGCCTCATTTTTATTATACCGCGAACACTCAGATGGTCTCATTTCGTGATTCATCAACCTTGCCACAGTTATGGTTCTGGGATTTTGGTGATGGATTTTATTCAGATTTGAAGGACCCTGAACATTATTTCAATGAACCCGGAACCTATTATGTATGTGAAAGGGTGACAAATGCCTGTAATGTGCAGACTTTTTGCGATTCGGTAACGATCATTGCCAACGCAATTGACAATCATTCAAAAATATATAAGGTGAACATCTATCCCAACCCGGTACACGATGTGGTCTTTATGAGTCTTGGTCTTTCTACGGCATCAACCGCATCAATTGAATTGTTCACAGCACAAAACAGTTCTTTGCGGAAATGGGAGAAGAAGATCAGTCCCGGTAATGACCCAATTTCACTGGACGTTGCCGGATTGTCGAAAGGGCTGTATTTTTTGCAAACGAAAATTGATGGTATTGTTCTGTTGAACAAATTGATAATCCTGTAAATTTGCAGTAAAATTGCCCGCGTATTTACATCTTACAACCAGTACATGATTATTCGCAGTAAAGCGCCATTGCGCCTCGGCCTGGCAGGTGGAGGTACCGATGTGGCCCCTTTTTCGGAACTCTACGGCGGAGCTATCCTCAACGCCACCATCAGCATGTATGCCTATGCCACCATCCAGCCCAGGAACGATGGTAAAATCGTATTCAATTCCAATGATAAAAAGGAATTTTACACCCTGGATTCAGTCGAGCAGCTTTTGATTGACGGAAACCTGGACCTTCACAAAGGGATTTATAACAGGATCGTCAGGGACTA
>JBAXDH010000254.1:0-2397 GCA_037141055.1 bacterium
CCCATCGCCATGCGCCTCGAACTGAAAGAGGCCGTGAATCACTGTTCGCTCATCAACGACAGTTATAATTCCGATATCAATTCGCTCAGCATCGCTCTTGATTTTCTTAACCAGCAGAACCAGCACCCCAGGAAAACGATCATCCTTTCGGATGTCCTTCAAACCGGTCGGGAAAAAAGCGAGTTGTACCGGGAAATCTCCTCCATGCTGACATCGCGGAATATCGACCGCATCATCGGCATCGGGCGGGACATGGTCAGGTTTTCGGATGTTTTTTCGATGCAAAAGGCATTTTTTCTGACAACGGATGAATTTTTGCTTCATTTCCCGGTCTCCTCTTTCCAGAATGAGACCATCCTGCTGAAAGGTGCACGTTTGTTCGAATTCGAAAAAATCAGCCAGCTTCTGCAGCAGAAAGCACACGAAACAGTCATGGAGATCAACCTCGATGCGCTGATACACAACCTGAACCATTTCAGGTCTGGCCTGCAGCCCGGAACGAAGACTATGGCCATGGTGAAAGCATTTTCCTATGGCAGTGGCAGCTTTGAAATTGCCAGTGTGCTCCAGTTTCACCGGGTCGATTATCTTGCAGTGGCTTATGCAGACGAAGGTGTGGAACTGCGCAAAGCAGGTATCCATCTGCCGGTAATGGTGATGAGCCCCGAGGAACAAAGCCTTGATACCCTCCTGAAATACAACCTTGAACCGGAGATTTACAACCTGCATATCCTGGACCTCCTGCTGGAATCGATGGCCCGCAACCAGGCATCCGCTTTGCAGGAGGTGCGCATCCACATCAAACTGGACACCGGGATGCATCGTTTGGGATTTGCTGAAGAAGAACTGGAGCCGCTGACCGATCGGCTGAAACAGAACCCGCAACTCCGGGTTCAGTCGGTGTTTTCTCACCTGGCCGCGAGTGAAGACCCGGCAGAAGATGAATTTACCCGCCGGCAGATCAGTCTTTTCAGAAAGATGAGTCAAGAAGTATCCGGGATATTCGATTACCCCGTTATGCTCCATATTTTGAATTCCGCCGGGATCAGCCGGTTTCCGGAAGCCCGGTTCGACATGGTACGGCTTGGAATAGGCCTCTACGGTGTCGGCGGCAGCAGGGAAGAACAAGCCATGCTCAGGAATGTGAGCACCCTGAAATCTGTGATTACCCAGGTCAAACATGTTCCGGCAGGTGAAACGATCGGCTACAACCGCAAAGGCTGCGCGGGAAAGGATACCGTGATCGCAATCGTACCGGTGGGATATGCCGACGGACTGAACCGCAGGCTTGGAAACGGCCGCGGGAACCTTTTCATTCATGGAAAGCCGGCACCCATTATCGGGAATGTTTGCATGGATCTGACGATGGTGGATGTTACCGGGATAAGTGATACGGGATTCGGGATTCGGGATACGGGATTCGGGATTCGGGAAGGCGATGAGGTGATTATCTTCGGCGATCAGCATCCTGTTGCTGAACTGGCAAGGGAGATCGGCACGATTCCATATGAAGTGCTTACCGGGATTTCGCGGCGGGTTAAACGCATCTATTACTACGAATAGGAAATTCCTTGGATTTTTCTCTTATTTTTGCCTTTTGAACCGGTTTTTATGGACCCCAGAAAACTCAGCATTTTAATTCCTGCCTATAATGAAGCGGCAACCATACACCGAATCCTCGACAAGGTTCTTGCTGTCAAATTAATTGGAGACGTAACGAAGGAGATCATCATCGTCAATGATTTCAGCAGGGATGACACAATCGGCGTGGTCGAAAAGTATATCGCAGCACATCCTGAAACCGACATCAGGCTTTTCAACCAGATGGTGAACCTGGGTAAGGGGGCGGCCCTGCATCGCGGAATCAGTGAAGCCACAGGCGATTTCATCATCATCCAGGATGCCGACCTTGAATATGACCCGGCTGAATATAACATTCTGCTGAAACCGGTTCTCGACGGGTTTGCCGATGTGGTTTATGGTTCCCGTTTCATGGGAGGCCGCCCGCACAGGATCCTGTTTTTCTGGCATTCCATCGGCAATAAATGGCTCACCCTGCTCTCCAACATGTTCACAAACCTGAATCTGAGCGATATGGAGACCTGCTATAAATTGTTCCGGGCCGATATAGTGAAGCAGATCATTCTAAAGGAAAGACGATTTGGTTTCGAGCCGGAGGTAACTTCAAAGATTGCACGTTACCCGAAAATCAGGATTTATGAAGTTGGCATTTCATATTACGGCCGTACATATGAAGAAGGGAAGAAAATTGGGATGAAAGATTTGTTTCGTGCAGTCTGGTGCCTTGTGAAATACAACGTCTGGGACAGGAAGTATTTGAAATAATGCAGGCAATGCAAACAATGCAAACAATGCAGGCAATGCAAACAATGCAGG
>JBAXDH010000255.1:0-2386 GCA_037141055.1 bacterium
CAACTCGGATATCCCGTTCCTGATGCTGAACTTGATGCCTGGAAAGAACGTTCTGGCTCGGCTGTTAAACTCTCTGTCCCATGAGTCGAAAACCTGATCCTGCCCTGGCATTGAAAAAAATGCCTTTGTCAATAACACATTACTTGCCTGCCGGGATTTTATTCTTCCTGGCATTCCTGCTCTACGGAAACACGCTTACCTTCGACTATGTGCTCGACGATGAAATTGTTATCAGGAAAAATGAGTTTACGAAGCAAGGGTTTGCCGGAATTCCGGATATCTTCAGGTATGATTCCTTCACCGGCTTTTTCGGACAGGAAAAAAATCTGGTTTCAGGCGGCCGCTATCGCCCCCTTTCCATTGCCTCATATGCTGTTGAAAGGGGAATCCTTGGCGAGAGTTCCCCGATGGTAAGCCATTTTTTCAATATCCTGTTTTATGGTTTGACGGCGGTACTGCTGTTTGTTGTTTTCGCCAAACTAACAAAGGCTAAAAAGGGTGAAACACCATACCTTGGACTGCCTTTCATCATTGCATTGCTGTTTGTCGCCCATCCGCTGCACACCGAAGTTGTGGCCAACATCAAAGGCAGGGATGAAATATTCGCTCTCCTGTTTTCATTGCTGTCATTGCTGTATGCATTGAAATATTCTGAAAAGCTGAATCCCGCCTATCTTGTTCTGTGTTCTTTCTTCCTGTTTCTCGGGCTTCTGTCCAAAGAAAACGCCATCCTTTTTATCCTGATCATCCCGTTGTCGCTCTATTTCTTTGGAAAATTGAAACCAGGCAAATTATTGCTCCCATCTGCATTTTTGTTGATAACCGGAATAATTTTCATGGCCATACGCGGATTGGTACTCGGGAACCAGTTTTCTTCCCAGGTCCCCGGCGAACTGCTGAACAATCCATACCTTAACGCCTCCTCAAGTCAGCATGCAGGCACCGTCCTCTACAGCCTCGGATTATACATCAAACTGCTGCTGTTCCCGTACCCGCTTACCCATGACTATTACCCGTGGCATATCCCCCTCGTTGTTTTTACTGACTACAGGTCGTTAATTTCATTATGTATTTATACGGGTTTAGTCACTGCTGTGATCATTTATTTTAAAAAGAAAAACCTGGCTGCCTTCGGGGTCCTGTTCTACCTGGCAACCCTTTCCATTGCCTCGAACATCGTATTTTCGGTTGGCACAGTCATGAATGAACGATTTCTTTACATTCCATCGTTGGGCTACTGCCTCGTTCTTGGATGGCTGCTCACCGAAGTACTTAAAACCCGGATCCGTAATCCACGCCATTACTCCCTGGTGACCGGGGGCGTTTTAATCCTGATTCTGGTTGGTTACGCTGTGCAAACCATTTCAAGGAACAGGGCCTGGGAAAATGATTTTGTTCTTTTTACCACGGATGTCGGGGTGTCGCATGAAAGTACGAAATGCAACACCTCTGCCGGTGGAAAATACATAGAAAAGGCATTAACGGAAAAAGATCCTGGCACCAAAGCATCAGACCTTGGAAAAGCAATAAAATACCTTGAAAAAGCACTGGTGATCTATCCGGGCAATACGAACGCGCTTCTGCTGCTTGGCAATGCCAGGATATTGGCAAACAACGACTTTAAGGGCGGACTTTCTTTGTACGTGCAGGTGTTATCATCCGATAATCTGAACAAGCCTGCATTCGGTAATGCTGTAAAAGTACTTGCAGGGATGGACTATTCCGTCGATGCACAATTCATGCTTTCAACATCACAATTCCTTTACAGGATAAACCCTGAAAACGGCAGGTTGAACGCCATTCTGGGGCGATTGTACGGACAGTATAAAAACAATCCTGATTCGGCGGTGTTCTTCATGGAAACAGCGGCCCGGCAACTTCCGGATGATTCCGGGGTCCTTAAAGACCTTGGCATTGCCTATGCCATGGATTCCAAGTTTGAAAAATCCCTGTCGGCGTTTGAACAGGCACTCAGGCTGGTTCCCGGCGATGAAGCACTGAAGCAAAATATTGCAGTAACCAAAAACCGCCTGTCAGTGATCAAATCCCGGTGACGGTCTACTTTGACGCTGCAAGCCTGTTTTTAAGGTCCAGCAGGTAGTTTGGATTGACATCTATGTTCATTGATTTTGCAGTTTCGGCATCATTCAGCGCTTCCTTCAGATTCCCCCTGCGAAACCACGCAAATGACCGGTTCAGGTATGTCTTGGCATCCGACGGGTCATATTTTAATGCCTGGTTATAATCCTCAATCGCCTGGTCAAACCTGTCTTTGGTAAAATTGATATTCCCCCGGTTTGTATAGGCACCGCTATAATCAGGTTTGACGGCGATCGCCCTTGTATAGTCAGCAATTGCACTGTCGGGCAACTGCTTTTTATTATAT
>JBAXDH010000256.1:0-2364 GCA_037141055.1 bacterium
CCCGGCCCCTTCCCCAGGCGGGGAAGGGGAGTACTCCTCCCCCTGCGGGGGAGGTCGGGAGGGGTCATCCCCCCTGGGGGAGGTCGGGAGGGGTCTGGGAAACGATTCAGATTGAGGGTTTTGGTAATGAATTTGTTGTTTCGAAAAAAATGTTGTAATTTGCCCCGGTTTATTTTTCAAGTGAAATCTTTTCCATATATATATGTCAATAAGTTTATTGATACCCTAATATCTTTAAAATCAATTAATCTAAATTCAGTTTTATGAAGAAACTAATTACGTTCTTAGATTTATCCAAAGGGATTATGGTGGTCCTTATGGTGTTAATGTCAGGTGTAATCCTGGCGCAAAACGTCCCAGAATGGATGTATTTCAAATTCAATGTTGCTGGTAATCAGCCGAATGCCGCAAGTGCTCCAGTGGGGACCAATCCGGCAACGCTTACCGGTATGACAACAGGCGGTACAGGCCAATTCGGTACTGCGCTGGTTGGAAACGGATTAACCTCCACTTCAAACAATTTGAATACAGGCTGGGCTACGAGCCTGCCAAATACCGGATGGACGATATCTTTCTGGTTAAACAATTTTCCGGCAACTTCTGCCACCACTTTTTACTATTTCGGAGATGCCTCTGCAGCAAGTTTCAGATGCTTTACTGGTGGAGTTGCTCCCGCAGGAGGCCTTCTTTTGCGCGGAACCGGTCTGACGGATGTTCCCATCAATGCTATACCGTCCACACCAACAGTAATTCACCTTGTGTACACAGGCTCTTCCGTAAAAGTATTTAAGAACGGCGTCCTGGACAATACTGTTGCACAACCAGCCATTGCCTTTTCCGGGGCAGGACCTTTCCTGGTTGGCGGTTACAGTTCCAGCAACTGCATTAATGCAGGTACCCTGATGGATGAATTCCGTCTTTACAACAGGGCGTTAACGGATGTCGAAGTTTTATCGACCTGGAATATAGGCCTGCCTGCCGGCGCTACCGGCGGAACCCTGAGCGGAACTGTTACAAACGCCACCACAACGGCCCCCCTCGCAGGAGCAACTATCGCTGTAGGAGCCCTGAACACAACATCGGCGGCCAATGGCACCTATTCCATTCCCAATGTCCCGGTTGGAGCACAAACAGCAACATGCACTGCTACCGGTTTTCAGGGCCAGAGTCAAACTGTTACCATGGTGCTGAGCACAACGACAACCCAAAATTTTGCCTTGATTCCTATTACACCTCAGATGGTCAGTGGCACGGTAACAGATGCGTCCACTGGAGCACCGCTTGTCGGGGCTACTGTAACGGTTGGTACCGGTGCGAATGCTGTTACAACCCTTACGATTGCCGGGGGCACATATCTTACACCACAAATCCTGGTTTCTGGCGCACAACCCATCGTGATCGGAAAAACAGGATATGATGACTTTACCGGTACTGTTACCCTTATCGTCAACACAACAGTTACCCAGAACGCTGCACTGCTGCCCACTGCTGTTCAGCCCGGTCCTTTTACCGCTGCGCTAAACAATCCCACCACTCCTACGGCAGTGAACCTCAACTGGGGCATTCCCCAGGGAATGTACCAGATCATCTATGATGACGGCACACAGGATAATTTTGCCATCTGGGCTACTGCCAACAACCTCAATGCGTTAAAATTCACGCCGCTTTCATGGCCTGTAAAACTGGTTGGTGGCAAGTTAAACCTTGGAACCTCTGCAAATTATCCTGCGAATGCTCTTCCTTTGACCAAATTTAAAATGTTGGCCTACAAAGCCGATGGCGCTGGTGGTGTTCCGGGAACGATCATTGACAGTGTTGAAGTTACGCCGACCGGCTTTGGCTGGGCGGATTTTTCATTTGCAAGCCCGATCACCATCACCTCAGGCGATTTTTACCTGGTGATGAAACAGGGCGGCATTCCTCCCCATGCTGCCGGCGTTGGCGTTGACTTAACCAATACCCAGCTTCGCAGCTATTCGAAATTTGTTACCGGTGGAGCACCCTGGATTCCTGCAGCAGGCAACTTCATGATCCGTGCGATCATGCAGGGAACCGGCGGGCCGATCCTTGGTGACAATTCCGCTTCAAAGAAAGAACCCATCACAGCCGGGGTACCGGAAGGCCTCATTTATGAGAAACCGGTTGCCACTGTTACGGGGTATGAAGGTGTTGCCGATTATATGCCTCTTACAATGTCATACCAGGTATGGCGTCTTCAGCAAGGCCAGGAAGGCAACCAGGCTCTCTGGACCTCCATCTGGACAGGCAGCGTCAACACTACGGTTGACAATAGCTGGCCGACTTTGCCGAACGGACCTTACCGCTGGGCAGTAAAGGCGATCTATTCCCCCCCGGGACAGCGTC
>JBAXDH010000257.1:0-2303 GCA_037141055.1 bacterium
TAGCCTTTTTAAACGTGGTTTCACCAAGTTGCCAGTTGTTGAAATCCCCAACAAGAAGAATGGAGGATGCGGATTTATAATGATCTCCGGAGAGGGAGAATTTAACTTTGCAGACAGGTTTTGCTTTTAAAAATTTCTTTTCGATGCTCATAATTGATATGTTTATTTAAACTAAATTGGTGCAAAATTACAAAATCTTTTTCTTTGAAGCGTTAAATCAATGTTAAATTTGAACCAGGGATGGTGAAAGTAATTGTTTACGTGATACTTACAATCTTCTCATGCGTGGCTTGCATACACCACACGGAAGAGCTTTCGGTACTGTCGGCCCCGGCCGGAACGGAATATTCGGCGATCAGGAAAACGGCCATCACCGTGATCCCGAACGGGAGGTTTCTTACCCCGGCCGGAGTTTCCATCGAAGTGGCGCCACACCCCTATGGACTGGCCGTGAGTGCCAGCGGGGATGTTGCGGTAACAGCCAATTCCGGCGTTCGGCCGCTCTCCGTTACCATCATCAATGGATTGCAAACAGACCATCCCACTGTAATGCAGGTGCCCCCTGGGCCCAACAACAACCGGGGGATCCTGGAATCGGTGTTCATGGGACTTGCGATTTCGCCCGATCAGAAAACGGTTTTTGTGGCGGGAGGCCAGGCGAATAAAGTGTATGTGTTTTCGGTGGATAAAGGGAAAAAGCTTGATTCCATTGATTGTTCAGCAGAAATAAACGGTAAAAAACACCCGGATGGTTATATCGGAGATATGGTGATGGAGAAAAAAGGAAAATTCCTGTTCGCTGTGGACCAGACAAATTTCCGCATGGTGATCATTGATGTGCCGGGTAGGCGGGTAGCCGGAAGTGTTCCGGTTGGCCGGTATCCGTTCGGAATAGCGCTCTCGCCCGATGAGACAAAGGTTTACGTGGCCAACGTCGGGATGTTTGCCTATCAGAAGATCAACTCCATCGAAGAAAAAAGGGATTACGTGAACGCGTTGAAATATCCGCCGTTTGCATTCGGATCGAAGGAGATGAAGGACGGCGTCAGGATTGGGAACCTGAATGTTCCCGGAACCGGTGACCCGAATGTTCCCGAGTCGTTTTCGGTCTGGTCAATTTCCCGCTTAAATGTTTTGCATCCTGAGGTTGTGGCAAAGATAAAGACCGGAACGCTGGTTGGTGAAAAAGTGGAGGGGATTCCGGCGGTGGGAGGTTCCAGTCCGAATTCAATGGTGGCCACGTCAAAATATGTCTTTGCCAGCAATGGCAGCAACGACAATGTTTCGGTGATCGATATTGAAAGCAACAGGATCGTGAAAGAAATTCCGCTCCGCCTGCATGAAGCCGTAAAGCATTTCCGGGGTGTCATCCCCTTCGGGCTGGCAGTTTCGCCGGATGAAAAACGCCTGTATGTTGCAGAATCTGGCATCAACGCGGTTGGCGTAATTGATATTCCTTCGCTGTCGGTTGTTGGGCACATTCCTGTTGGATGGTTTCCGTCGAAGATTTCCGTGACCCGGGATGGGAAAAAACTGGTCGTTGCCAACGCCAAAGGATATGGCAGCGGTGCAAACGGCGGCAAAAACTATAGAGCCGGCCCGGAAGGGACATATATCGGCTGTTTGATGAAGGGCGCCGTTTCTGTCATTGACATTCCGTCGGATGCAATGCTGGCACGTTACACCCAGCGGGTGATCCGGAACAATTTCAGGATTGGCACCCTGGAGGAGGCAAAGTTGGCCCGCGGGGATAATCCTGTTCCGGTTTTTGGCGGAGAACAGGAATCACCGGTGAAATACATCGTTTTTATTTCGAAAGAAAACCGAACCTACGATGAGGTGTTCGGCCAACTCGCCAAAGGCAGGGGTGATGCATCCATTGCCCGGTATGGAAAAGATGCGAGTTTTTTTAACAAGGACCGCACGCGGCATGTCGAACATTCAACCGTCATGCCAAACCACCTGAAACTGGCCTTCCGCTTTTCTGTCTCCGATAATTTTTATGTCGATTCCGATGTCTCCGCCGACGGGCACCGCTGGCTGGTAAACACCTACCCCAACGAATGGGTGGAAGCGACCGTACCGGCAAGTTACGGGGGGAACCGGTCATACAATCCTTCTTCAAAAGCGCCGGGCAGCCTGGGCATGACAGGCTCGGCCGGGGCCATCTACCCCGAAGACTACAACGAAGCCGGATCGATGTGGGATCATCTTGAACGGAATGGCGTTGATTTCTTCAATTTCGGGTTTGGTGTCATGTTTGAACCTGCGTTTTACGCCGACACGTTCAAATATTTCGGCAT
>JBAXDH010000258.1:0-2263 GCA_037141055.1 bacterium
AACGGACCTTACCGCTGGGCAGTAAAGGCGATCTATTCCCCCCCGGGACAGCGTCCGTCTGCACCAACGTTCTCGAACGTATTGGGTAAAGGCTGGATTGCCAATGTAAACGTATGTGTAACTTTAACCTGTGCCGCCAATGCAAAGGCCGGTACGATCGTTAAACTGACCAACACCGTTTATCCTGACACTAACTATACCAAATCAACCGATACAGCTGGTTGTGTTCATTTCACAGGCGTATGGAAAGGTACTTACCAGTTGTCAGTTACCCGGTTCACCTATCCTGTTTACACGCAGAACGTAACCATCATGGGAGATGCCACTTACAACGTGATGTTGTTGCAGGACGCAGCACCCCCGACCAACCTTGCTGTAAACGATCAGAGCCTGAAAGCAACCTGGAGCCCGCCGAGGGCAGTTGTATATCAGCTTGATGAGGCTTTTGCTTCAGGCAGTTTTGCAACCAACGGCTGGATAACCAGTGGTGGCGCAAACTGGGCAGTATCAGCCGGTGTCGGCAACCCTGCCCCGTCAGCCATGTTCAACTGGACCCCGCAGGTTACGGCCTACAACCAGTTCCTTACCAGCAAGTCTCTGGCAGGTTTGCATGCCCCGCAGATGAAACTCAAATATGACATCTTCCTGAGTAATTTTGGTACAACCAATATTAACACGATGGCAGTTGAACTGTGGAACGGCACAACCTGGACGGTACTGAAATCATACGACAACCAGGGCGGCAATATTCCCTGGACATCAGAAACACTGGATATCAGTTCCCAGACGAACAACCCGGCCTTCAAAATCCGTTTCCATGCAGCAGGTGCTGATTCCTATGATATCAACAACTGGAACATAGACAATGTGAAGATACTGAGCACCGATGGAACCAGCGGTCCGAACCCCTGCGTGATCGGTTACAACTTCTATCTGAACAATGTTCTGAGCGCATTCACACCTGACACGACATACACCATTCCGCCGAACCAGGTTGTTTACGGACAGACCTACCAGGCCTGTGTCAAAGCCGTTTACGGCAGTGGCTACAGCCCGCAGATCTGCGTGACCTTTACGTCACATTTCCTGTATCCTGCACGCGAACTTGTTGCAACGGGTATTGAATGTAACGCATACCTCACCTGGAAAAAGCCGGTTACCATGGGCGACAGTCCTGATATTTTAAGCATGACCCAGCGGACCGATTATCCGAACACGCATGCAGACTTCTCCCCGTTCATTTATACCCTGAGGAATCAGCCGGCAAATAGCGACAACAGCGACGCCCTTTGGGATGTGCTGTTTGGCTGGGGCGGTTCCGGAGTAGGACAGGCCGGTGTTGAGAAAATCGGTGATTTCATCTATTCCACTTCATGGAGTGCTGGCCCGCCCTGGTTCTTTAAGTACCAGGCTACTACCGGCGCCCTTATTGAGTCGTTCAGCATCACCGGCGTAAGCGCTATCCGCGACCTTGCATACGACGGAACCCAGTTCGTATATGGAGGTTCAAACGGAACAGCCATCTACAAAATGGATTTCACCGCCAAAACGCTGGTTGCTACCATCAACACTTCAGTTCCTGCAGTTCGCCACATTGCATACGATGCCACCAACAACGGCCTCTGGTGCGGCGGATGGACGGACATGTACCTTGTTAGCCTGACCGGCACCACGATGGCCACAGGTCCTGCAGTAGTGAGTATCTACGGATCGGCCTGGGAAAGCCAGACCACCGGCGGACCATTCCTCTGGTTACATGGCCAGGGTGCAGCCGGTACCGGCGACGAATTCCAGAAATGGAAAGTTACCGGCACTACTTTAACCAACACAGGTATATTACACAACAATGCAGGTGGTAGCGTTGACGGACCTGCCGGCGGTTTAGGCTGCGGACAGGTTGGAACCAAGCTCGCGCTGATCGCATTGAACCAGGCTTCTGCTGCAAGTTGGATCTGGGCCACCGAAATCGGTGACTGGTCAGGCGGCGGCGGCGGCACAACCCCGGTAGGCCTTGTTGGCTACAACATTTACCGTGGCGGCGCTTTCATCCACTACAACCCGCATCCTGATTCCCTGTCATACTATGATTACGGTCTGAACCCGGGAACTTACAAATATGATGTGAAGGCCAAGTACAACCTTACCACCTACGGATTCCCCGGCCAGTTTGGCGAGTCGCTGAGCAACACCTCAGGCGAGCAGACTGTGACGCTGAATTGCGGCACACCGCTGCCATTCTACGAACCATGGGATGCCGGAACAT
>JBAXDH010000259.1:0-2222 GCA_037141055.1 bacterium
GCACCCAGGTAGGATCTACACAAAGTGTAATTCCCATTTCCCATGAGATTAATTGCGTAAGTTCGGGCTGTCATTCCAGTGAAATGGCTATTTTACAGGCCCATGAGCAGGTTTCTGGTTTCAATATCGCCAACAAACCCATTCTCTGCGCCAATTGTCATTCTGACAATGCACTGGGTATGCCTGGATCAGGAGGAGCTCCACCATTTTCACAGGCGATCCATCAGAAGCACGGAGGATTTATAAATACAGGAACAACCACCGACTGCTACAAGTGTCATCCAGGGCCAAACACCCAATGCTGGCGTGATATAATGCATAGTACAGGAGGAACGGTGAGCAAATGCCAGGATTGCCACGGCAGTGTGTCAAATGTGGGTAATACCATTGAAAACGGAAGAAATCCATGGTTGCAGGAACCCTCCTGTGGTGCTGCTAGTTGCCATGGACCAAATTATGCAGAAGAACCAGGATTACTTTTCCGTCAATCCAAAGGGCACGGGGGATTATTTTGCAGTACGTGTCATAGTTCACCGCATGCCATTTTACCATCGGAAAGGCCGGAAGATAATGTACAGAATATTGCTCTTCAAGGGTTTTCAGGCACACTAAAAACATGTTCGGCTTGTCACGGATATACACCGGCTGGACCCGGCCCTCATGGTTACAATCCTTTGGGAATTAAACCGGTAAACGGAAATCTTCCGGCAAAAAATCAACTGCTTCAAAACTATCCGAATCCCAGTACTTTTATGACTAATATCCCTTTTCATATCAGTAAAGCCGGCAAAGTTAAAATTGAAATCCTGGATTTGAATGGCAAAAATATTACTACCCTTATCAATAACAATTTACAACCGGGTGAATACAAAGAAGAATTTTATACCAGCAAGGTAACGTCCGGAACTTACATTTGTACCATGAATGTTGATGGTAAAACTGAGTTCATGAAAATTGTTGTAACGAAATAATTGCGCTGCAGGGGGAGATAAAAGAGTGCGGGACATTCCGGCACTCTTTTTTTTGAATCGTTTAAATATCACTATATGTTTTTTATTACTACCTTTGCTCCCATAAAAATGATGTATTATGTGGATAGCAATTATAGTAGTTGGAGTTTTGGCCGGTCTGGCAGGCCTGATAATTCTGAATGCCAGGAAGCAGATGAAGAACCTGAAAGATGTCAAAGACAGTGAGAAGGTTAAAATCCTGACTGATCAAAATTTTCAGAATAAAATAAAAACAGGCATGGTGTTGGTCGATTTCTGGGCTTCATGGTGTGTTCCCTGTAAAATGATGATCCCCGTGCTGAATGAGGTGGCCGAGGGGGCAAACGGTAAGTTTACCATTGCCAAAGTCAATGTTGACGAGCAAAAAGCCACAGCTGCCAAATTTGCGATACGCAGCATCCCGACCATGATCCTGTTTCAGAATGGCAGGGAAGTTAAACGGATTACAGGTGTTAAAACAAAGGATTATTTATTGAAGGAGTTGGACCGCAGAATTAGTTTATAAGCAATATGTCAAAAGTCAAATTTATCCTTTCTGTTCTGGTTTTTGCTACATGGTTAGCCAATGGATTTTCCCAGGTGAAATCCACCTCTTTGAAGCCCCGTGTTGAAGTATATTACTTTCATCCAACAGAACGCTGCCCTATTGATCAATCGATCGAAGACAACACCCGGCGACTGATGCAGGGTAGTTTTTCCAAAGAAATAAAAGATGGAACTATTAAGTTTCAGATCATCAACACAGATGATAAATCACAGGCGAAAACCGTTGCACGTTTTGACATCAATGCCCAGGCATTTTATATTGTAACGCTGTTAAACGGCAAGGAGAATAAAAATGACCTGACAAATTTTGCATTCAGCAATGGCTTAAGTAATCCGGCAAGGTTCAAATCCGGATTGAAGGATGAGATTGAGAAGGCTCTCCATTAAATAAAAGGTCAATTTCTCCTTTTTCCCTGATGCATTCCACTAACTTGCTTTTCAGTTTCCAGCAGGTCATCTGTCGGATTTCCATCTGCCGGGATAGTTCATAGGTGGATATTCCAGGATCATTGCATACCTTATACATGATTTTAAAGGCTTCAGGCAGTGCAATCCTGCAATGATGAAATATTGTATGTGATGTAGCCGACTCATCATGCTTGCAGCGGGTACAACGTCGTGAATAAGGGGTTTTCCCGTCACAATAATTCGTATTGCCGCAACTCC
>JBAXDH010000260.1:0-2206 GCA_037141055.1 bacterium
ATGCCGTCGATCCCCAGTTCTTTCAGGTATCCCAGGCGGCGGATGATTCCCCGGATATCGCCGATCCCGTCGCCATCGGAATCCTGGAAACTTCGCGGATAAATGTGATAAATGACCCCGTGCTTCCACCATACCCATGGTTCGGCAATTTGATTATTCATGCAGGGCATCCTTCCGTGATCATTCCGGCATCCTCCAGCAGCTTGTCCATGATCTGTTCGGCCTGGTATGCCTGTGCCCTCCGGAATGCCGCCTGTTTCATCCGGGCCCGCAATTCGGGGTACAGGAAAAATCCGACGGCTTTCCCGGCCATTTCTTCATCCGTTTCCACCAGGTAGCCATTCACAGAATCCTCGACAATGTCCTTAGGGCCTTTGGTATTGTATGCTATCACCGGCAAGCCGCAACTGAGCGCTTCGAGCACAACGCAGCTGAACGTGTCGAACCGTGAAGGCAGCAGCAAAATGTCTGATGCCATGAAGAGGGACGGCAGATATTCCCGGTCAACCCAGCCAAGATAGAACGCTTCCGGCATGGCCAGCCTGAGTTCTTCCTCTGCCGGACCGGTTCCGGCCACCACCATCTGTATCTCAGGAAACACAGACCGGATCATCTTCATGATGCCCGGCAATTCAAGAACACCTTTTTCCTTGCTGATCCGCCCGGTATAAAGCACCACGGGTCCCTGCATGTTAAACGGAAAACCGGCATCGCTGCGCGGCGCATGATCGGAAAAAATGCGGTCCGCCCAATGGGCTGTAAGAAAAATTCTGTCCGGGTTAAAACCCATTGCTTTCCCGGTGAGCCATTGCTGCTGATCGGTATTGAGCACAAACACGTTGCCAAATCTTTTATAATATATCCGCAGCATTTTCTCCAGCCTCTTCAATCCTGCCTCTTCGAATGAAAATACCTCCCTGGCAAAAACGATCCAGTCGGTATGCAGGTAAAAATAGGTTTCAACTGCAAAAATCTTTTTCAGCCACAGTGCGGCAAAACCCATTGGTCCCTCGGTAGAACAGATAATCCGGTCATATTTTCCGCGTTTGAAATGGCGACGCAGGGCAAACAGGTTCGGGATCCTCACCGGCTGGTGCCTGTTTCGCGGAAACGTGAATTCCGAAACCGATTTCACGACGATGAGATGTTCGTCGGGCTGTATCGAATTGCTGCAGATCATGAGATCAACCGGCAGGTTCCGGGTTTTGATCTCATGGTGAATGGCTTTCAGCACGGTGGATACACCATTGTGATCGCCGTATGTATCGGTCATCCAGAGCAGTCTGCCTGCCGGATTTCGGTCAGGCTCCGGCATAATCACAGTTGGTTTTGGTGAAAACATCTGATAACAGGTCTGAACCGGCATATTTCTTCAGACGTTTCAGCGGTTCGGGACAAATGAACATGCCTCGCAGCAAGGGGAGGGTTTCATGACGTGAGGCGCTGTATCTGGGTTTTGAATTTTGCTGATTTTTTTTCATGGCATTGAAATTTTCGACAAAATTCCGCATAAAGCCGGCAGCTTTTCCAAAGGAAATAAAACTTAATGATTTCTTAACGATAACTTAATGATTTCGTAATATCCAGTTTACATTCCAAACAGTTGTTTCCGGTAATTTTGCCCGAAACTCATGAAGTCCCATCCAATACCAAAACGGCAGGTCGACCTGGTCATCATTTCTGATGTCCACCTCGGCGCATTCGGTTGTCATGCCAAAGAACTGCTGCATTATCTCAGGAGCATCAAACCCAAAACACTGATCCTGAACGGCGACATCATCGATATCTGGCAGTTCCGCAAGCGCTACTTCCCGAAATCGCACCTGATGGTGATCCGCTAC
The DNA here is from genome assembly GCA_037141055.1 of bacterium. Classification (GTDB taxonomy): domain Bacteria; phylum Bacteroidota; class Bacteroidia; order Bacteroidales; family FEN-979; genus CAIVAT01. The sequence continues at coordinate 1,842 of JBAXDH010000260.1, forward strand.
CTGACAGGCCTGATCGCGAAAAACACCAAAATAATATACATCACCGGAAACCATGATGAGCTGATGCGCAAATTCGTTAAATTCAATATCGGGTCATTTAAACTTGTGAACAAGCTGCTGCTCGACCTTGACGGAAAAAAGACATGGATCTTTCATGGCGACGTGTTTGACATTACCATGCAGCACAGCAAATGGCTGGCAAAGTTCGGTTCATTTGGATATGACCTGCTGATCCTGTTGAACAGCTTTGCCAACTTTCTGCTGAAAAGTATCGGCCGGGAAAAAATTTCCTTTTCCAGGCGAATCAAACACAGTGTGAAACGGGCGGTGTCATACATCAACAAATTCGAGGAAACTGCCGCAGA
>JBAXDH010000261.1:0-2191 GCA_037141055.1 bacterium
GCTTTGATGACCTCAAGCAATTCCAGCGGAAACCCGTCCGGATATGTGTAATGCACGCGAAGCCATTCAAGTCCGTTCACATTTGCAAGGTTGTCAAGCAATTCAGGAAGTCTGCGTTTTTTATAAAGGTCGAGGCCGTAATAGGTTGTATCCTGTGAAATGAGGTTAATTTCCCTGACACCTGCAGCAACAAGCCGCGACGCTTCCGGGATGATTTCTTCAAAGGGTCTGCTGACATGCTTTCCGCGGATGGCCGGAATGGCACAAAAGGAGCATTTACGGTCGCACCCTTCTGCAATTTTAAGGTATGTATAATGCGGCGGCGTTGTTTGTTTACGTTCGCCCAGGAGCCTGGTTTTGTATGTTCCTCCTATATGCCGGATGATTTTTTTAAGATCATTCACCCCGAAGAAGGCATCCACTTCGGGGATATCTTCTCTGAGTTTCGCGGAGTAGCGTTCTGAAAGGCATCCCATCACATATACGTGATCAATGAGGTTGTTCTGCTTGGCCTGGACGAATTGAAGAATGGTATCGATCGATTCCTGTTTTGCATCATTGATGAAACCGCAGGTATTGATGATGGCTGTATCGATGCCGGTTGTGTCGGCCGGATCAAAAACGATTTCAAACCTGTTCGCCTCCAGTTGTTTCATGAGGAGTTCGGCATCAACAAGGTTTTTAGCGCAACCCAATGATACCAGCCCGATTCTGTGAGGATTGGATTTAGTTTTCAAGAATGATTCAATTAATTGAAAAGGCTGTCGACAAATTCGACGCGGTTGAAAACCTGGAGGTCATCGATTCCTTCACCCACGCCAATGTATTTGACTGGAATTTTAAACTGGTCGGAAATCCCGATGACCACACCGCCTTTTGCGGTACCGTCAAGTTTGGTAAGCGCGAGGGCATTGACTTCGGTGGCGGCGGTAAATTGTTTGGCCTGTTCGAAGGCATTCTGACCGGTGGATGCATCGAGGACAAGCAGGACTTCATGCGGAGCATCGGGGATCAGTTTCTGAATAACCTTCCTTATTTTTGAAAGTTCATTCATGAGGTTAATTTTGTTATGAAGCCGGCCGGCGGTGTCAATGATAACCACATCGGTATTTTTAGAAATGGCTGATTTTACGGTATCAAAAGCCACCGAAGCCGGGTCGGCGCCCATTCCCTGTGATATGATGGGAACCCCTACCCTTTCGGCCCAGATGACGATCTGTTCGACAGCTGCAGCCCTGAAGGTGTCGGCCGCTCCAAGAAGCACTGACTTTCCGGATTTTTTAAACTGGTTAGCCAGTTTTCCGATAGTGGTGGTTTTTCCAACACCGTTCACCCCTACCACCAGGATTACATATGGTTTTTTGTTTTCAGGAACGGTGAATTCGGTAAAATCCTGTATGTTGTTTTCCTGGAGCAGGTCGGCAATCTCTTCCCTGAGGAGGTTGTTGAGTTCGCCTGTTCCAAGGTATTTATCTTTTGATGCCCGTTTTTGGATACGTTCAATGATCCGCAGGGTTGTTTCAACACCGACGTCGGAACTGACAAGGATTTCTTCCAGGTTGTCCAGGACTTCATCGTCGACCGTGGATTTGCCAACGATTGCTTTGGAAATCCTGTTGAAAATGCTGGACTTCGTTTTTTGAAGGCCCTGATCAAGACGTTCTTTTTTCTCGCGTGAAAAGATGTTGAAGAGTCCCATAAACGATTGATTAGATATAAAAAAAGCTTTTTTCCGGGGAAAAAAGCTTTTCAGCAGCAATAAATGTTGTGTTAATTTTCTTTGTTGGCTAAAAAATCTTTCAGCATTTCATTGGCAACAATCGTTTCCTTGAAAACAAAAGCTCCTGATTTTGGGGACTTAACCATGCGGATGACTTTCGTAAAATCTTTTCCGGAGGTAGCTTTAAACGAAGCAACTACTTTCTTTGCCATATCGTAAGTTATTTAATTTCTTTATGAACCGTAATTTTTTTCAAATAGGAATTGTACTTCCTGAGTTCAATCCGCTCTGGGGTATTCTTCTTGTTTTTGGTGGTTATGTATCTTGAAATACCGGGAATACCGCTGGTCTTTTGCTCAGTACATTCTAAAATCACCTGAATCCGTTGGTCTTTGCTCTTTTTTGCCATCGTCTGACTTCTTTATTTTTCGGGACTGCAAAATTAAACCATTTCCCGGAAAAAACAAAAAT
>JBAXDH010000262.1:0-2158 GCA_037141055.1 bacterium
ACGATAAAATCAACAGAAGCGCCGTTGCATCCCGTTGCACTGTGCGGTATGACTGTATATCTGACAACGGTATTGACCACTCCTGTGTTGGTGATCGCATCGTTGATCAGAATACCGGAGGAACTCGCCGGATTTTTTACGATGGTTGCTGTCCCTGAAAGTATGGTATATGTCCAGGTTGCAGTGTTTCCGTCGGTGAACTCAAGACTTATGGCCACGTTTTCACCGGAACAAATCGATTTGGTTGTGGTTCCGTTACTGATGGCCGGTGCAGGATCAACGTTTATGGTCTGAGTGTAAGTGTCAGTGCACCCATCCTGGGAGTATGCTTCCACAGTGACCTCATGCGGCCCGGGTGTCAAGTAAGTATAGGTCGTTACAGGGTTGGTCAGCAAACTCGTCCAGGTACCTGTTGCGTCAAACTTCCAACGTCGGCTGACGATGGGCATGGTCACGTTGGAACTGGTCGAGATATCCGTAAATGTGCTGGAGTTCAGTGCGCACATTACATCGGATGTAAACCCGGCTGCCACAGAAGTGAAGCCGATCACATTGGTGATATTATTAACAGTACAACCGTTAAAAGCCGTAAGGCTGAGGTGGAACGAGTTTCCTGTGACGGCTCCCTGAGCGGCGTTGATGGTCAGCGGATTGACCGTGTACGTTGGAGGCGGCATTGGGCAGGCGGCACAATAAGGACCCTGCCACAGGTAGCTCTGGAACCCCGGTGGGGCTGTCATGGTCACGATGCCGGAGCCCTCACAACCTGCAGTTTCAACCTGCATGGCCTTGCAACTGGCGGAGATATAGGCATAGCCGGTGTGGGCCGAAAACCCGCATCCGTGAACGGTAAAGACAATATCGACTGCCTGACCAATTGTGGTGAAACCCGAAAGGTCGATCCCGACTGTTGTCCAGTCTTTGTACTGCAGGGGGCCATTTGAGCCTGATGAGCCTGAACAGGAATTATAATTCAAACTCTGCCAGCCAGCCGTGCCGTCGCCGGGGTACATGTCTGCAAACCCGCAGGTTGCATCCAACAGGGCACCTGTAGTATGGTCGTAAACGCCTAATGTGAATCGGGGACGCTTATCAGCAGTATTGTGGGTCGCATCCGTAACGTTTGCAAGGACAACGGCATAACGATAAATAAAGAACTGGTTGTCAGTCGAGATGATCAGTGGATAGGTGAGTTGGTCAGTGGTGCCTCCGCCGCTGCAAATCTGGTGTTTGCCAATCAGACAGGTGCGATACCCGCCAGGGTAAATGGAATTGATGGCAGGCACAAACGCATCAGGACCGCCCGGATAAGTGATGATTTCATATCGTCCACCTGTCGGATTGTTTTGCCATGGCATATTGGCATTGGTACACGGAAGTTTGAACGTGGGGTTGCTCCAACTTCCATAGCATCCCTTCCAGTTTGTAAAATTGCCCAGGTATAAGTTAGAGTTGGAGCAGTTCGACAGTGTATCGGCATCGGCAGGAGCCCAGTCGCCTTCATATGACTGTGAAGGAGGATCCCAAGACAGTGTTTTTTGATTCCATAACCAGGTCTCGTTATATATGCTGTCAGTATGGTGTTCCGCAGTTCCGTAAGGGACAGGGAAAACCACATGGTCTTGTTGGACGTAGCCTTCCGGTAAAAGAGGTTCGCTGTCCTGAGCTGTAAGAATTAATGGATTCAGGATCAGGGCACATGTATAAAAGAACAAGAAAGCAGAGAGTAAATATTTTTTCATAAGCCAAGTTCAAAATTTATACTGGGATGCATTAATTAACCGGACATAAAATCCCATTGTAAAAGTACAAATATTCCAGTGTTTTATTAAGATGAAGCAGAAGAATTTTCAAACGATGCATGTTTAAATAATTAAAAGACACTGGTCAAGCCGTGCCGCAGTGTCAGTCATGCACACACCTCACAGAAAATGCATTGGCCCTGCTACTCCAGTACCTGGAAACGCTGGGATTATAGATATTCACGCCCCTGGCCAATGAATGGTTTTGTATATTCACCGAAGAAGTCCAGTACATGGTAGCGGTTAAACTGCCGGTGGTATAACTCCAGGTGTTGTTGACATAGTAGATTCCTTCGAGCAGGGCAAAGAATCCGGGATTGAGCAGCGGGTCTTTGAGGAAACCGGCGGCCAGTGCA
>JBAXDH010000263.1:0-2145 GCA_037141055.1 bacterium
CCAGGGGGATTTACCTTGTGAAAATTCAAACTGAAAACAAAACGGCAGTCCGCAAACTGGTGATTCAATAACCATTGTAAACGCGAAAAGCAGAGCAGCATTTACTATTCACTTTTATCTTTTACTTCTTCATTTGTAATTTTTCACTGAAAACTGTTCGTTGTGCAGTGAAAAAGGATAAACGGCTGGTACAATTGTGCCCTATCATTTAAAATTTAGAAGAATTCCAAATATCGGCACTAAAGGCTTGATATACATATGCTATATGCAGCATATGACGTGTGTATCGTTGTGATTGTTAATTAATTAACAACATAACATTCCGATTGTTCTTTTAATTTTGTTAAACAGATAACAAAAAATACTAAATGTTTAACCAAAACAAACGGTCATTATGAAGAATCACTCTCTACTGTTTTTTGCAAAAACCCTTGGCTCGGTAATTATCAGCCTCCTGGTGAGCTCAACTGCGTTTGCCTATCCTTCGGGTGCTCCCGCCGGCTATACCGGCTCTCCCGGCGATGGCCAGAATTGCGTGAACTGTCACGGAGGTTCATCTGCCGCAGTAACAGGCTGGATAACGTCAAACATCCCTGCCCAGGGATATACTGCAGGGGCTAACTACACCATCACCGTTACCGTCAGCGGCAGCGGTAAAAAAGGCTTTGAAGTTTCTCCGCAGAATGTATCAGGAACACAACTTGGTGTTCTGGCAGCGGGTTCAGGGAATCATCTCGTTGGCGGAACCAAATATGTGACCCAAAGTTCGGCCGGGAGCACATCCTCAACGGTTACCTGGACCTTTACCTGGACCGCACCAGTGGCAGGAACAGGAACAGTCACTTTTTACGGTGCTTTTGTCGTTGGGAAGCCCAATACCAAATTATCCACACTCGTAGTCAGCGAAAATCTGATCCTCCCGCTTTCAGTTACCGCCACGGCAACGCCACCGACCATTGTCCAGGGCAGTTCCTCGCAGCTGAACGCAACCGGTACAGGCGGTTCGGGCACCTATACCTATTCATGGACTTCGGCTCCGGCCGGGTTTACATCCACGCAACAAAATCCGACGGTAACGCCCTCAGCAACCACCCAGTACACTGTAACCGCAAACGACGGGGCAGGCACAGCACAAGGCAACACCACGGTTACGGTTACCATTCCCGCACCGCTGGCGGTAGTTGTCACGGCCACTCCTTCCTCCATTACCAGCGGACAATCGTCGCAGCTCAATGCCAGTCCATCGGGGGGCTCGGGCACCTATACCTATTCATGGACTTCGGTTCCGGCCGGGTTCACCTCGACCATGCAAAATCCTATGGTTTCACCGACGGTGACCACCCAGTACACGGTCACAACCAGCGACGGAGCAGGATCGATCCAGGGAAACACGACGGTTACGGTTACCGCTGCTCCTTTATCGGCATCCGCCTACGCAACACCGACCATCGTATGTGCCGGTCAGACTTCGCAGCTTGATGTTATTCCGGTTGGCGGAAGCGGTACATATACCTATTCGTGGACTTCCATCCCGGCAGGATTTACATCGACCATCCATAACCCGGTTGTGACCCCTTCGGTTACAACGCAGTATTCCGCCCACGTTTCCGATGGAGCTCTTTCAACGGATGCCCCTGTTACGGTCACGGTAAACCAGCCCGCCACAGCTGCAGCCGGAAACGACACAACTTGCGTGTATGTTACCACCCAGGTTCCTTTGCATGGCATTGCCACAAACTATTCGACCGTTCAGTGGACCACTTCGGGAACCGGAACGTTCAGTGCCGCGGGTTCCCTTTCCGGGAATTATTTTCCAAGTGTTGCCGACAAAAACAGCGGGAATGTAACGCTTACCCTTACTGCTGCTCCGCAATCACCTTGCAGCGCTTCCGCTTCCGATGCGCGTACCGTTCATTTTGACGGTCCCACCGGTGTTGCTGACCTGCAGGATGCAACGGCAAGGCTGACCATTTCTCCAAACCCTTCAAACGGAGCATTCAAAGTGAGGATAAGCGGTTTTGACAACCAGGATGCCACGATCACAATTTCAGATATCACAGGAAGAACAATTGTTCAGGAAGTTTTCCGGGTTTCAGCCACAGGGCAGGAACAATTTGACATTTCGGGATCTCCCAGGGGGATTTA
>JBAXDH010000264.1:0-2047 GCA_037141055.1 bacterium
CCGACAATTACAATGTGATGTCCACCGCCAACCGCAACTTCAAGGGGCGCATGGGCAATGCAGCCTCCAGCGTGTACCTCGCATCTCCTTCAACGGTTGCCATCTCGGCACTGAAAGGTGAAATCACCGATCCTCGTGGCATTTCAGCCAGTGATGCATTCCCCTACCATGCTCCCCAAAGTGCAACGGTCGACATCAAAGCGGGCGACGACCGCCTTGCCGGAAGGACCTGGAACTACGCAGATGTCGACAACCTCAACACCGACCAGATGTTCGCAGGCAACCTGACGTACAACGTGCAAAGCACTGAGCCGGAAAAGATCATGCCGCACCTCTTCAAAGGTTTCGACGACAGCTTTACCGACCGGGTACAGGCGGGCGACATCATCATGGCCGGCGCCAATTTCGGCTGCGGAAGTTCGCGCGAACATCCTTCCGTCGGACTGGCTTTTGCCGGCATCAAAGCCGTCATCTGCAAGTCGGTGAACCGCATATTTTACCGGTCGGCCGTAAACCAGGGCCTCCCGATCATCCTCGTACCCGAAGCCGTCGACGCATACCGCCAGGGCGACCAGGTTGACATTGACTTCGAAAAAGGATTGGTTTTTACCGGTGGCAAGCAGTATGCTTTCGCACCATTGCCCTCAAAACTGATGGAAATTTTCGAAGCCAAAGGGCTGGTCAACTATGTGAAGAATAGATGAGAAAAAATCTTTTTTCATCTCTGTTCGTTTTCATTCCCATCTTCATGGTCCTTGTTATGCGGGCCTCCCTGCCAAATTACAGCGGCATGTTGCCCGGTTTCTTCATTTTCATGCTCTTCGAAGGCTACCTCTGGCATTCTGCCAGGGAAACCGTCAACCGGCTGAATCCAATCCTTCGGGCATCATGCATGGCCGTTTTCTGGCTGCCACTGGCTCTGCTGCCGGGCATGCTGGTTTACGGCTGGTATGTTCCATACATCACCTGGAACCAGCCAGTACGCACCTACCTGCAGAGTTTCATCCTGGTCCTGTTCATGGCAGAACTGTTCCCGATGCTCACACTGATCGCGGCTGACCTGGTGCGCCTGGTACGGATCATCATTAACGCAGTCATCCCCGGGAGAAAGATATCAGTCCGCAACATCCGGAGGTTCAAACCTCTTTTGCGCACCGGCTGGATCATGGGATTCCTGGTATTTTGCCTCATGATTGCCGGAATGGTCTTCTGGCAGTTCGATTTCAGGGTCCGGAAACAGGTGATCGTGTTAAAGGAACTTCCCCCGGCCTTCGATGGATTCAAAATCGTGCAGTTCTCCGATGTCCACCTCGGGAGCTGGGGGTGCAAACGGGAGCTGCAAAAGGCCATGGATGAAATCAACAGCCTTAACCCCGATGTGATCTTCTTTACCGGCGACATGTTTAATTATTGCACCGCCGACGGATATGGATTCGAGCCCGAATTGAAAACGCTGCACGCCCCGTTTGGCATCTACGCGATCATGGGCAACCATGATTACGGTGATTATATCAACTGGTCATCCCCGGCGGCGAAAAAGAAAAATGTGGAGGATTTGAAACTTTTCTACAAGAACCTTGGATGGAAACTTCTGCTGAATTCAAACAGCTTGCTGAAAAGAGGACACGACAGCATCGCGGTGATCGGTGTTGAAAACTGGGGAGCCACGAAGCGGTTTCAGCGGTTCGGGGATATTGCCAGGGCAATGCACGGGACAGAAGGAATGGCCATCCAGCTGCTGTTGTCGCACGATCCTTCGCACTGGGACAGTATTGTAAGCAAACGGTATCAGAACATCGATGTAACTTTCGCCGGACACACGCACGGCGGCCAGGCGGGAATCGACTGCTGCGGGATTCACTGGAGCCCCGTACAATGGGTCTCACGATTCTGGTGCGGACTTTACCGGAACCCGGCCTCCCCTGCTCCTCAATATCTCTATGTAAACCAGGGGCTCGGGAACATCGGCTATTCCGGAAGAATCGGCATTCTCCCCGAAATCACCCTCATCACCTTAAAAAAGTAGGGAGATCAGAATTTTACGTGA
>JBAXDH010000265.1:0-2043 GCA_037141055.1 bacterium
ACCTCCTTCGGGTGTTCAGTAAATATATTTGTTGTTTTCATTTTTAGTGATTTATCAGTGAACTTGCGAAAAGCGAAAAGCTTCCACAGCGGTTTCTCGAAAATATACTGCTTGAATTAAAGAAAATGGGGGTGCTGGGAAGTAAACTGGGAAAGTCGGGTGGTTATTTTCTCCTTCGGCACCCCAAAGATGTTAATCTTGCAGAAATTGTCAGGCAATTCGAAGGACCCATTGCGCTATTGCCTTGTGTGTCGGAGAAGGCCTATCAGCCCTGCGAGTTTTGCAAGGATGAAGTTGCCTGCAACATCAGGAAAGTTTTTAAGGAAATCAGGGATAATACATTTGAGAAGTTAGAGAATGCCACACTTGAGGTTTTAATCTCGGAAAGATGATATTTTGGCTTTGTTTGATCAGTAGATCAGATTGAAAAGATATCCGACGATAACGATACCAAACGAAACAACGCCAACAAACGTGAAAATCAGACGAAGTTTGAGTACTTTTCTGAGGATGATCATTTCAGGCAGGGATAAACCAATTACTGCCATCATGAAGGCCAGTGCAGTCCCTAAGGGCACTCCTTTTTCAATAAGCACGCTGACAATGGGAATGATGCCGGCTGCGTTGGAATAAAGCGGTACACCTATGAGGATCGAAAGGGGAACAGAGTACCAGGTCGATTTGCCCATCAGGTTTGCCATAAAATTCTCAGGGACATAACCATGTGCGGCGGCACCGACTGCAATACCGAGGATGATGTAAATCCAGACCTTTCCTACTATTTCTTTCACCGCAGAATAACCTGCCTGTATTCTGTCACCGAACCGGATTTTTTCTTCATCACCGTCCCCATGACCGGTTTTAATATCGTAAACCCAACTTTCAACATATTTTTCCATTTTGAGTTTACCGATCACCCAGCCTGCGGTGATGGCAATTACAAGGCCGGTAACGACGTAGATTGCTGCCACTTTCCACCCGAATAATCCGAAAAGCAGGATGACGGCCACTTCATTGATCATCGGGGCGGCAATCAGGAAGGAAAATGTGACCCCAAGCGGGATTCCTGATTCAACAAAGCCAAGGAACAATGGGATGGCAGAACATGAACAAAAGGGAGTCACAATACCCAACATGGAAGCCATAACATTCCCGGCAAACAGCGATCTTCCTTCCAGCGCTTTCCTTGTACGTTCGGCTGTAAAAAAACTCCTGATAATACCTACAACGAAAATAATGAGTACCAGGAGCATGAGCACTTTTGGCACTTCAAATATGAAGAATCGCAGAGCATCTGTGAGATGTTTTCCCTGAGGTAATTTAAAAATATCATCGATCAGCCAGTTGGTTACAAGTTGCAGGTTGAAATATATCAGTATCCAGGCTCCTGTGAGAATTATTGGCAAAAGCCGTTTGTATGATCTCATTTTAATGTTGTTGTTTCTGATTCGTTATTCGTAGAAAGACGAAATTTCATGATAAAAAAACTCAACTCTTTTTGTTTCGCGGTCTGAGCTGACACATGCATGAACCCGACAACTTCTCGCTTGTTTCAATAAAAAGAGGCAATTCGTCCCGCTCCCACTCTACCAGTCCGCCAGCAAGGTTTGCTATTCTGCTGACAAGTCCTTTTTCCATGAGTAGTATGACTGCCTCCTTGCTATGCAACCCGGCAGAATCAGCAAAAATCATGGGTTTATCCTTTGGCAGATGTTCAAAGGTCTCCCCGAGCGTACTGAAAGAACAAAAGATCACTTCAGGAACACCGAACATCTTAAACCGGCTCAATTCTTCCTCCCTGACATCGATAATAACAGCACCTTGCTGACAAACAAAATATGCCTGTTTTGGCGTGAGGTTATAAACGCCACAGCTAAAAAATCCAGTATTTTCGAACAGTGCATCCATAGTTATATAAAAAATACAACAATGTACCAGGCGCCAACCAGGATAAACAAAACTGCTATCACCCTGCGAAACCAGAGCTCGAAAGTCTTGATCCGGTTATAAAGTTTTCCTACGTTTCCTATCGCAAAGGCAAGC
>JBAXDH010000266.1:0-2022 GCA_037141055.1 bacterium
CAGGGGAGGCTATGAATCTCACCTGGAGTGCTCGGAGTTTTAGGGGGACGGGGGTTATAAAAGTTATTAACAACGACGAAACCAACTGGTACATTCCCTGATTAAGCAGGAAAACTGCTTATGAAAACAACATTGTTGGAGCCGGGAAAGTACTATCATGTATACAACCGCGCAAAAAACGGCGATCCGCTGTTCGAAAGCGAAGAAGCATTCCGCTTCTTCCTGAAACTCTACCAGGCGCACATTTGTCCGATCGCAGAGACATATGCCTATTGCCTGCTGAGCGACCACCTTCATTTTTTAATCCGCATCCGCGACGATGCCGGTGGGAGCCTCTACAAACCGTTTGCCATACTTTTCAACAGCTATTCAAAGGGCTATAACAGGCACAACGAGAAAGCTGGTAAAGTTTTCAAATTCAAACTGAAACGCAAGGAGATCCGGACCACTCCCTACTTCCTTGAAATGATCCGGTATGTGAACCAGAACCCATGGAGGCATGGTGTTACGGAACATCCTGCGAACTACAGGTTTTCATCGTTCAGGGCGACCATGACAACAGGCCCCACCATGGTTGCCAAGGAACAGGTCCAGGGGTATTTTGGCTCCCGCGAAAACCTGGCAACGAACCTCCTCACCCAGGTCGATGAAACCACGATCCGGACTTTGCTCCTGGAAGAGTAAAATATAGGAGATGTGCATGTCTTTCGAAATAGTCATAACTTTAGGCAAAATATCTCCTGATGAATAAGGCCGGTTACTGTAAAATTCCTGGAGTCATTCTGCTGATGTTGTTTCAATATTTTGCAATTTCACAGGATTTCAGGAATGTTTCCGGGATGATATGCGACACGGCAACCGGGATGGGACTTCCGTTCGCCCAGGTATCAATACAATATACCACCATCGGCACTGTATCCAACGATGAAGGGAAATTCAGCATTGATATTCCGTCCGCTTTTGCAAAAGATACGCTGCTGGTGGCTTATATGGGTTATGAAACCCTCAGACGTGCGGTTCCCGGACTCCCTTTCACCGGGGTCAGGCTGGCTTTAAAACCAGGGTTGCTCCAGCTGGCCGAAGTTGAGATCATTGCCCTCTCACCGGAAGAAGTCATCCGGCACGTGGTGGCCCGCATACCCGAAAATTACGGCCCTGATTCACTGATCCTCACCGCCTTTGTCCGTTCGCAGAAATTTGTAAACGGAAAACTTGCTGAATTTACGGAGGCCATCATCGGTGATCTGAAAACCGGGTATTATCTCTACAGGCAAAAGGATGAGCATAAGAAGAGCCACCAGTCAAACATTCCGCTCCTGGTGAAGGGAAGGGTTCTTTCCGATACCAGCCTGGTGAATTCAATCGGCGATCTCGGGAAAAGCGCCGGCTGCCTCGGATGCAATTTCATTCATGATTTCGTTGAATTCTACTACCACACGGTTCTGGATGAGAACTATTTCAAATATTACACATTCAAACTGGAGGAACTCATCAAACCGGAAGGCGGAAAGATCTACCACATCCGGTTCGACCAGAAAAAAGGGGTAAAAGAAACCCTGTGGAAAGGAGAACTGTTCATCAATGCGACGGATTTTGCCCTGCTGAAGATCACCCAGAAACCAAGTTTCGAAGCATATGATCAGTTTGAGAAACAAAAATACAACCGGCCGTATACGATACGCAACACGATCGGGTGGTTCCAGGAAATGCCGATGATGGAATGGACCACCACCTATTCGGCCAGGAACGGACAATATTTCCTGAATACCATTCGCATCGAGAACTGGCTGACTTTTATTAACCCTGCAACGCGGCAAATGGTGAAGTTTTCCCATAAGAATGAAGTGGTCGTAACCGACGCCACCCGCGACCGGGAAAAAATATTGAATTTCAAAGGAGATAAGTTGGTTGGCGTAAACCAGCGCTGGGACCAGGTTGTCGGTAAGGGAGACACAAACTTCTGGGAGGGCTACAACTACCTGCCGATTGAAGAGAAATTAGAGCAGAGCCTGCAAAAAATGA
>JBAXDH010000267.1:0-2018 GCA_037141055.1 bacterium
GGAAGTGCTTGTTGAGAACATCCAGCAATCCGTGGGCAAATCCCCAGAGAAAGAAAAGGCTCGTGAGCAAAACAAAAGGCAGAAGGTAATTCCTCCCGTCCTGATTTTTAAGCATGGATATTCTGGGCATAGCATAAGTATGAGGTGCGAAGATATAAAAACTCTCCAATAATAAAATTTGCAGGGCATACCTATCTGCATTACTTTTACGGGTCAAAAAAATTCTGATTTTTTATATTCACCGTGATGGAACCGGAAAAGTGGTCGGAGGAGGAAGCGTTTGATAATTATGCGAATCTGAAGGTAATCCTTGAGGAAGCGTTGCTGAATGCTGGCAGAACCGACAACCTGCGCGATGCGAAAGGTTTTTTGATTGATGCGCAAAGCCATTTCAAAGGGCTCAAGTTACGCCATGCCGACCGGGAAGAACTTTACAACAGGTTGCAGGAGGCATTTTCTGCAGTTAACAAAAAAATTGAGGAGGAGCGGCTCAATTTTGAGTATGAGGCGCTGGCAAATTATGCGGAATTAAAGCCGCTGGTTGCTGAAGTATCTGGAAAGGTGGTAGATTCGGATGATCTAAGGGAGTCCTGGGATTCATTGCTGGCGATTCAGCAGCGGATGAAAGAGGCAAAACTGCTTCGGGATCATCGGGATGAATTGTACGCCGGCCTGCAGGATGCATTCGGGATGATCAAACTTCGTCGGGAGGAGGCCAGGCAGGTTTCCGGCCAGGAGGCACACCTCAATTATTCGCGGCTGAAATTACTGGTAGAGAAAGGTCTTCAGCAGGCGGAAGAGACCCACGAATACAAGGAAACCCGGGAATTCCTGAAAAAGATTCAGTCAGAGTTCAGGGGGATCAAAATGGTGCCGGAGCAGCGCGAAGAATTGTATTCCCGGCTTCAAACGGCGTTTGATATCCTTGGAAGGCGGCTGGATGATTTTTTCCGTCATAAAAAGAAGAACTGGGAAGTTAAAATGCAGTTCACCCTTTCGCGGTTTTCTGCGGATATTTATGAACTCCAAACCGGGCTTGAAAAAGACCAGGATTATTTAAAGGAACTGGAAGATCAGATGGAGATCATCGTTGCAGCAGGAAAGGAGCGGGAAGCCCTTGCCGGCCTGCGTGCCAGGATTCTTTCAACGCAGCGAAGCATCGAACAGAAACGGAAGCAGATATCAGACCTCGAAAGTGAACGGACCGGCTTGCAAACCCGGCTGGAAGAACCGGAAGATTAAGAAAACAACATTTAACACACAATTCAGCATGCCAACTACATCGGAAAATCCGCATACCCGTCACTCTTCGTCAGGAAGACATTCACAGGAGAACAGCATCCGGAAGGGCAACATGGAGCAGGTATTTCATGTCGGCGGGGCGATCACCCTTGTCATCCTTGCCAGGCTGTTTCATGTCAGCCTGATATCCCCTGTGCTTGGCGCTGCCGGAATCCTCCTGCTTACAGCGTCAAAAAGATGGAGGTTCAGACAGGGAGTGCTTGCTTCCATTTTCTCCATGTTTGGAATGACCATGTTTTTTGCATGGAAATGGGTGGATACCTACGTAATTGCAATCCTTTCCGAGGAAATTCTGACCAAACCGATGTTGTTTGCCACGGGGCTTGCCGAAAGTCTGATCCTGATCATTATGGTGTGGATGTTCAAACGGTCGGTTGGCAGCATCCACATGCGTCTCAGTCAGGACTGGTTCGTTAAGAAATTGTATGTCAAGCTGTTTGAAATGGTGTTTTATTTCCAGCTTTTCCTGATGTTTTCATGGGTATTTGCCTTTATCCTGCTGACAGTTGATTCTCTGACCGGCCTCGAGCCAAGGTATTCAACACTGCTTGCTGGTGCTATTGCCCTTCTCTCCGCTGGCATCCCGGCCATCGCCTATCTTATTAACGGCCCACACGTAACTCACAAACACCGTCACTCCCGTCATCATCACCGGGATGAAAGTGAAACCTCCTAGAATCGCTGTTACGCCCTTTTGTCCGCCTGTCCACTTGTCA
>JBAXDH010000268.1:0-2017 GCA_037141055.1 bacterium
TACTGGGGGTACAGCGCCTGCAGATGATATAATGATTTGCGGTCTGTAATCCAGTTGGTCGTCCCGCAGCCGGTCTGGTTGCAGTATTGAACCCAGGCGCCGCCCTGCATGTTGCTGAAGGCTGCAGAAGTTACAATGCTGTCGTCGGAGATGATGTAATTGGTGCTGTAATAACGGTTGGATTCAGAAAATTGCCAGGCTTTCGAATAGACTCTGCCCGGTTTGGCGGTCAGGGTGGGCACATTGGCAACCGTGAGGTCGATCAGGTCCAATGAAAATGTTCCGACGTAAATCTGGCTGTTGTCATTTCTTCTCACAGAAAATTCAATGTAATAAGTCCCCGCGCCGGGTGGTGTGAAGATGACCGCATCATATCCATTGAATGGGGGCAAGGGGATCAGCTGGTTCGGACCAAGTTCAGCCTGGGTGAAAGTGCTGATAAAACCGGCTCCGGCAGTTGGCAGCGGCAGCTCCGCCTGTACAATGTTCCCGGTGATCTTTTCCCTGATCTGGTATACGATATGCCTGGCCGGGTTTCCCGTTAAAGCAGTGCCCTTGAACCCCATGTATACAGCCTCACTGCCATTGGCGATTGTAAAGTACAGCCTGTCATTGTCGGGTGCGCTCTGGGTGGCATCGTAGGTTGCAAATTGCGACCTCTGTCCGTTTGCGCTGTTGCAATGGGTTGCAAAGTCATTGCACAGGTAAAGGATCGTACTCGCTGCCCCGTTGGTATTTAACTCCTTTGTGCCTTCAGGATTGCCCAGTGAACCAAAAGTGCATAAGCAAAAGGTCAGGATCAGTAAATAAATCTGTTTCATGAATTATCTCAAATACTTATGATGTTCTGCAACCATCGAGTATAAGCCTTTTTTACTTATCGTTTTTCCCGACACGCTTTGTAAAGTTACATTATTAAGACCCAAATTCAACATTTAGTTGCCTGAAAATGAAAAGATCCCTGTTGAAATCAATCCCGCATCCCGCTTCCCGTATCACTCATCCCGCATCTGATCAATCTCTCACACACCTCACCTGGAAAGCATTACCCTTGCTGGATGTATACAATGACGTACTCGGATTGTACGAATTGATCCCGGCGGCCATCACTGTCCCTGGAAGACCGGTTGTTGAACTCCAGAACATTGCACCGGTGTTGCTGCCGGCTGAATACTTCCAGCTGTTGTTCAGGTAATAAATCCCGCTAAGCAACCCGTGAAACCCTGCTGCTGAGAACATATCTTTCATGGAACCGCCTGAAATTCCCGGCCCCAGGTAAAGATTTTCCAGGTCGGTCCAGTCCTGCTGCGACGGCACATGCCATCCCGGCGGACAAATGCCCTGCGCCGATTCCGCCTCCTGGTAATTCATCAGTTCCTGCCACTGATAATAACCTCCCGAAACGGGGCACTGGGCGGCGCTGTTGCCGGCACAATATTTTTCAACAAGGCAGTTATCCGTTTGAGGCATTGCAGCATCTGTGAATGTTCCGTACCGAAGGTTCTCCGACATCCAGCATTTTGCGGTAAATCCGATACCACCGGGGAATGTCTGGTATGTATTCCCGTCACGCACATCTGTGAGGTTTCCCGGGCAAGGCTGGCCGGCATTGGAAGGATAAACCCTGATCACCCTGGTGGCTTCCCTGAAACAGTTGTTTACATTGGTGTACCTGTATGTAATGGTATACGAGGTTCCGCCCGTTGATCCTATGATCGAACTTGTCGCCGGATCGAATGCATACACCCCGGGAGAGAGCAGCGCAACACCGGTCCCGGTATAGATTCCGCCTGTTCCGACCGGCGAACCACCTTTCAGAAGGACCGGCCGCGCGTTCTTCGTGGTGGCCAGGTCACCGCAATCGGAGTAAGTTACGTTTGGTTTATAGTCAACTTTGATGCTGAACTGCGGTGAGGAGATGCTGTTCCCGCAGCCATTCTGACCCGTTGCCTGCAAGGTTGCATTCCCGGTGAAGGCGTTGTCCCAGTTGATGTGCATGAGGGCAGTCGGCCCCGAC
>JBAXDH010000269.1:0-2015 GCA_037141055.1 bacterium
CTTACAATACCTGCAAAATCATACTATACCGGGCATTGGGGAGTTGATACTTGCTTTAAGGAAAAGAAAATCTCAGACCATTGGCCGGTTTGGGTGGAATTCAAATCAGTGAAATGAATAGAGAATGTATCAAAATTATTTAACCACAAAGGACTCGAAGTATTATCACGAAGGCGCACAAAGAAATACGTGGTGATATTCAAACCCTTCGTGTTCCTTTGTGCCGTACTTTGTGCGCCTTTGAGGTTAAATTTTAATCTTTTGAAACAACGTTTTAAATTTTATTCAGGATTAGATATTATTTATCGCCGAAAATCCTGAAGCCGAGAGATACCAAAAACACATTGCTTTTCGTGTCAAAAGTCATGTTACTGGCATCTGAGATCAGATTGGTCAAACCATATTTATACCGGACATCAAGGGTGAGAAATAAAACATCAATTCCGGTTCCACCTAAAACATACATGTTCGCAGTTGAGATATCACTGACCTGAATCTTGGGATTGATATCCTCACTGATTTTTTTACTCATGGCAAATGCAACACCCGGTCCAAGTTCTAAACGCCAGGTGATGACACCTGAATGAATGATTTTGAATCCAAGCAACAAAGGAACATCCAGGCTTCCAACGGTTATTTTCTGCGACCAGTACCTGGGGTCGGAAACATTTCCTGAATAGGTGAAAACACCCCCGCTCATGCAGTAGAGGACTTCCGGCGCAAAATAGAGTCTTTTACCAAAGTGTGCCCATGCTCCCACATGAAAGCCGCTGTTGAAATTGCTTTTTATCGAATCAAGATTGGTGGTCAGTTTGTTCCCGTTATATCCGATTTTCAGTCCAAGGGCGAACTGGCCATAGGAAAATGTGGAGACGCACAATGCAAACGCCAATAGAAGGAGAATTTTTTTCATGGTTCAATATTTATGGTTAGAAAATCAACGTAAGAATGGAGCAAATGTAAAAAAGAACAATGGATTTGTTACATTTATCGAAAAATAATTTTACTTTTATTCGATGAATAAAACACCAGCCAAACGCGACACCCTGACCACTGTTGAGGTAATTGTCAGGATGATCTCCCTGATCCTGATACCTGTGCTCATCTGGATTCTTGGCGCATGGTACAACAACCAGCAAAAGCAGATAGAGGAAAGCAGGATCACTGCCGAAAACACTGCGAACAGGCTGACTTACCTGCTGAAGAACCTGTCGAGCGACAATCCGAGGGAGCGGAAAATGGCCGTGGTAATTTCGAAATACCTGGCGGAAAAAAATCAGTTGCCGCTGGAATTGGTCCAGGTGCTTGCCGTCATTGCAGAATCCGACAGCAACAGGGATGTGTCAGATGCGGCGGTTCTTTCGCTGGATGCCGCTGCCGGCAACGGGAAGGAGCAGGCACAGGCCGCCAGGGCAATCCTGAACGAACTTCCCGCCAGGATTTACATCCAGATTCCCGACAAAAGCAAAATGAACATCGCCCGCCGGATCCAGGCCATGCTCACCGGGCAGGGATACCAGGTTCCTGGCATCGAAATCCTCCCCGTAACGGTGACATCGAATCAACTCAGGTATTTTCATGAGGGTGAGAAACCGGACGCCGAGAAAATCGCCGGTTTTCTTCGCGAACAAGGCCAAAGCATCGGTATTTTATTCAAAACCGGTTATGAAAACAGGGTCCGGTCCCGGCAGTATGAAATATGGATCCAGTAAATCCACCGTCCATGATCAGTGCTTTCCGGTCCCGGCCGGGATTTTTGCAATGGTTTTCAGCAAGGGGCTGACCAGCGCTTCGGTGTAGTTTTTATTCACAGCCTCCCAGTTTATGGCATTCAGGATGGCGGCAAGGTAATCTCCCCGTTTGTTCTGGTATCTGAGGTAATAGGCGTGCTCCCACACATCGATGCAAAGTACCGGAACGCCTCTTTCGGGAGAAACATCCATGATCGGGTTATCCTGGTTCGGAGAAGAGCAAACAGCAAGTTTTTTATCGGTGGTCACGTACAGCCATGCCCA
>JBAXDH010000270.1:0-1908 GCA_037141055.1 bacterium
TTGGCAGTGTATGTGCTGCTTCCGATCCATGGATAGGCGCCAACGTTCGGAGTGGAGGCAAGGTCCTGCGCAGCGATAAAATATGACACGACATCTCCAAGGGTGGTACCGGCGCCAAAGGTAAAAGAGTAGGTATTGCCGGAAACAAATGTTCCCTGGGCAACCTGATAGGTTCCGGCGTTGACTTTCCAGTAAAGTACCGGTAACCCGATACCTGTGACAGGAACGCCTGTTCCATCAGTAATGGCAGCATTTAAAGTCCTTGCATTGCCAAGGATAATATTATGATAGGTATTGGCCAACGGAGTATAAACAATTGCCGGTGCAGTTACATCGGAGGGAATTCCGCCCACCTCGTCAGCGCCCATGTCGGGAGCATTCGGCGGATACAATGCATTGACAGGATACCCTGCATTCGGATACCGCGCATCTCCGTCAAAATCGGTTGTTACGGCAACAGGAGTTGCGACTGCAATACCACTTGATTCACATTGGGTAGCCACATTGTTTTTCAAATGAACGTTATAGGGAGTTGCGGCAACATTCACAAATGGAGGAAGTTCTGTGACCGATTGCAAATCCCTCGGCGTGAACCTGGATTTAAACGCCGCAAGGGTTTGGTCGCTGTTGGTTCCATCATAAAACAACAAATTTACACTGCTTGGTGGCCCTGCGTAGAAATTATTGTAATTGGAGGTGCCGGCATAGTTGGTGATGGTGGTTGAGGAGAAACGCATGACAATCGTTTTCCCCAGGCCTGATGGTATGGAATTGTTTACCAAAATGTTGTTCCTCAAATCAAGGACTGCGCTGGTGGTGAACAACAGGGCCATGGAACCAAAATTAGCAGCAGTTGAGGAAGCCTGCAGAAAGATCGTGTTGTTATAAAAACCAATTGGCGCACCTGAACTGATGTAGAAACCGTAAATGGAATTGTAGTATGATGCACCCGATAATGCTGCAGGAGTCCTCAGGTCGGTGACCATGTTGTTGTACAAATTCGTAGTGATCCCGGAAGAAGAAGACAGGTACATACCGTACATCGTACATCCTGTTGTCAGCCCTTCAATATTCTGTACCGAGTTCTTGTATACACTGGTAATACCTGAACTTCCGGTGACATTATAAAGGTATAAACCGTAAAAAATTCCTTCTGCCTTACTGATATTTGAGACGGTGTTACTGTATATGTTTCTTGTCGCAATATCAAGCGATGCCTGTATCCCATATGTACCTCCATTTGAAGCTACGATGTTGTTCGTAACACTGTTGTTGTACATATTCAGCAATGCTCCGGTGCCGGTGTTGGACATAAAATAGGTTGCCCCTCCGCCGTTCACAGACTGGATCCTTGAGTTTGCAGTTACAGTATTGTCGTGAAAGCTGACAGTCGACATGGTTGTGGTCGACATGGTACTGTATAAATAATTTATACGGCCTGTGGCCGTAAAACCTAATGAACCAATAACATTGTTATTGATCGTGTTGTTATAAATGTTGGTCGTTACACCATTGTTCAGCAGTTGCATGAAGTATACGTTCCCGGTTGTAAGCGTTGAATAGGTGCAACCTGTAACCGTATTATTGTAGACATTGACAGTGTTTGATATGCCGCTGGCTCCCATTTCACAGTAAATCGGGTACAGAGCATTGGTTCCGGTACCCGAGAATTGCATGCTTACCGTATTATTATAGAGATCGTAGCTTGCATTTTTTGCAGTCGTCAGGAAAATACCATAATGGGTATTGGTACCACCCATCATGCTGGTGATGTTATTGTTGGCCACTTTTAAGGCATTCTGGTAAATGGCATAAATCCCGTATGCAATCACAGAACCTCCACCCACATTGTTGATGATGTTGGCGCCGTCCTTGCCGATTTCATTATTCTGATCGTAAAAGGCATAA
>JBAXDH010000271.1:0-1870 GCA_037141055.1 bacterium
GCAATCTTTTCCTGGGTCCTCAACAACTACTGGACGACCAATTTCCTGGCGAGCCAGGAGGGTGAACTGAAATGGACCTACCAGGTTTCCTCCCTGCCCGATCCCTCCAATGCGCCGGCCAAGCGTTTCGGGATGGGAAACCGCATACCATTCCTCAGCCGTGTATTCCCGGCTTCTTCAAAACCGGATTCCAACTTTCTTCCACGGTCGTTTTTTGCCACAACACGAAACAACCTGGCATTGATTTCAGCCCGTCCGTCTTCCGATGGAAAAGGAATCATTCTTCAGATGCGGGAAACAACCGGGAAAAACGATTCCATACCGGTTGATGACCTGTCGCTCTCCTCCGACGACATTTCCAGGGCGATGAAGGCTATGTCGGTATCAGAAGTAAATGTGCTGGAAAAACCAATCCGCTTGCTGTGGCAGCGGGGGGCAGTCGCAGCCGGGAAATATCATCCGGTTTGGATTCGGTTCAACCCGTATGAGACAAAGTTCCTTTTCATTGGGTTGTAATCTAGAAAATCTGCAAAAATCTTCACCTTTTTCCTCGATAATCAGCGAGAAATAGTTATTGATAACTCGTAATAACTTCCAAAATCCGAACGGGCATTGAAGTACCGTTTATTGTAAATTTGAAGGCTGAAAACGAATCAAAACATCGAGAATGCCGCACCTGATATTGGATGACGGAACCCGGTTTACAGGCCAGTCTTTCGGCGCAAAAAGGGCTGTTGCCGGTGAAGTGGTTTTTAATACGGCCATGACGGGTTACCCCGAAAGCCTCACCGATCCCTCATACAAAGGACAGATACTGGTTTTAACCTACCCGCTCATCGGGAATTACGGGGTTCCAGGAAAGGTTATCAAAGAGCAGCTTTCGGAATATTTCGAATCCGACCGGGTTCACATCTCCGGGCTGGTGGTTGCCAGCTATACCGCCGAATACAGCCACTGGAATGCCCTTGAAAGCCTGTCTGACTGGCTGAAGGAACACGACGTGCCCGGCATCTGCGGGATCGATACCCGGATGGTGACCAAAATCCTGCGCGAACGCGGAACCATGCTCGGAAAAATTGTCCAGGCCGATGAGGGTGAAACAGGCTTTTATGATCCGAACAAAGACAATCTTGTAGCCAGTGTCAGTATTCCGCAAAAACACGTTTACGCGGGCGGTGATGAGAAAATCATGCTCGTCGATTGCGGGGTCAAGAACAACATCATCCGGTGTTTGCTGGGTCTTGGCGCAACAGTGACCAGGGTGCCATGGGATTATGATTTTACCGGTGATGATTACGACGGACTGGTTATTTCAAACGGTCCGGGAGACCCGCAACAGTGCACTGCGACGATCGGGCACCTGCAGAAAGCCATCCTGCAGGAACGCCCCATTTTTGGCATCTGCCTCGGGAACCAGCTGCTGTCGCTTGCCGGTGGTGCAAACACTTATAAACTCAAATACGGCCACCGGGGATACAACCAGCCGGTTCTGAAAGTCGGCACGAACAGGGCCTTCATTACTTCCCAGAACCACGGTTTTGCGGTGGATGATGCCACTCTGGGAGTCGATTGGGAGCCGCTTTTCACCAACCTGAACGACCACACCAACGAAGGAATCCGCCATAAAAACAAACCGTTTTTTTCCACGCAGTTTCATCCGGAAGCTTCCGGTGGCCCAACGGACACAAGGTTCCTGTTCGATGATTTTATGAATATGGTCAGGAAATATAAATCCGGAATTCCGCATGATCCACAAGATAAATAAAGTACTCGTGCTTGGCTCCGGCGCACTGAAAATCGGCGAAGCCGGCGAATTCGACTATTCGGGGTCACAGGCCCTGAAAGCGCTGAAGGAGGAAGGCATTCTTAC
>JBAXDH010000272.1:0-1823 GCA_037141055.1 bacterium
CAGAACGTTCTTTCCAGGCATCAAGTTCAGCATCAGGAACGGGATATCCGAGTTGCTTCGCCTTTGCAGCGTGAAGGTAAGCATTTTGAAAGTCACCTTTCCCGCTGTAAACAACAGCACAAACATATTGGGCGCCAGGTATGTTTTCGTCTAGCCTGATGGCCCGGAGACTGTATTGCATGGCACTATCGGAAATATTTTTTTTAAGGTAGGCGACACTCAGGTTGAATAATACCGTAGCACTTGGTTTGGAATGTTTCAGGAACATCATGAAATCAGCTATACCAGAATCATATTGCTTCAGGTTGTCGGTATAGACAATGCCCCTTTCCAGGTACATCGAATATTCTTCAGGGCTTTTTCTGATTGCTGCGGAGAAATCGGCAACGGCTTCATTGTATTGACCGAGATGCTTGCTGGCAAATGCGCGATTGGTATAAAACTTAAAGTAATTGGAGTCGACTTTAATACCGGCATTGCAATCTGCAATTGCTTTGATATATTGTTCCTCCTGAATGTAGATGTATCCCCTGTTCACATAGGCTGAAACACATTTGGGATTTTTATCCAGGACATCAGACCATAATGAAATACTATCCTTCCAAACCTGCGACCTGGCATAAGACAAACCTGAGAAAAGTAAAAGAAGTGCCATACCGCCATAAGTCATGGTCATTTTAACATGTTTGTTTTTGAGACTGTCCGAGACCCTGAAAAACAGCATGACAATGATCACAAAGAGGCCAATGTAAGGGATATAGGTGTAGCGTTCGGCAATGAATGCCAGGCCCACCGGGAGAAACTGTAAAACCGGCAGAATGGTAAACAGGAAAAAAAGGAGCCCGAAAGAGATATAGGGCTGTTTTCTCCAGGTCAGTACCAGGATTATTCCGATTATGAGCAACACCAGCGGAGACATATAAAAATACCATGGCAACGTGGAACCCGGGCCGAGTGGATATTCATGCAGGCAGGTAAGTCCGAATGGCAGGATCAATTTGTACAGATAAATAAAAATACCGGCATTGCCATAGAAAAAAGCATCAACATATGAAATGCCGATGGGATTTACGGCCTTATCGGCTTGCTGGGCATAAATGGCAATAATTCCAAACACCAGGGCAAACAGAAAAAAAGGTACTTTTTCCAGAACCATTTTAATACTTACTCTTCGTGACCTGTAATAGTCAATCAGCACAAGAACCAGCGGAAAGGTCACGGCCTGCGCCTTTGAAAGCAGGGAAAAAAGGAAGGCGATCAAGGTCAGGAGAAAATAGACCCAATTGTTTGATTTCAGGAAAAGCGAATACGTAATAATACCTGCCAAAAAATAGAGGGTATACAAAAGATCCTTTCGCTCGGAAATCCAGGCGACAGATTCAACGTGCATGGGGTGGATCCCAAACAACAACGCGATGAACAATGCATACCTGAATTGCTTGTTGAGCAAAAGGTAGCTTGCAACATACACCAGGGATGTATTGAAAAGGTGCAATACAAGGTTGTGCAGGTGATATCCGTAGGGGGTGATTTTTACCAGCGAATAGTCAAATGTAAAGCTGAGGATTGTGAAAGGATGGTAATTCCCCATGTAAAAAGACGAAAAATTCCTGTACAGGTTGGATGACGAAAAGTTCTTGATAAGATCATTGTTCATGACATAAATGATGTCATCCCAGTTAACGAATTCGTTTTTAAGTGTTGGAAGAAAGGAGATAACAGTAACAAGCAGGACAACTCCCAACAGGAGGTGCGGGTTCTTGTCAGATTTGAGTTGTTCCTTTTTATTCTTTTTGTTCATGTTTGCCACACAATCATTGTTT
>JBAXDH010000273.1:0-1758 GCA_037141055.1 bacterium
TGATCACCAATATTACCGGTGAATTTTCAACTACTTCCATTCAGAAGCTCGCTAATTTCAATAGCATCCATACGGTTGAGAAATACATCAGCTACCTTGAGGAGGCATTTCTTGTTTTTTCGGTACCCCGGTTTTCGTACAAAATAACAACCCAAAAAAGCGCCGGTAAG
Organism: bacterium; assembly: GCA_037141055.1. Lineage (GTDB taxonomy): Bacteria > Bacteroidota > Bacteroidia > Bacteroidales > FEN-979 > CAIVAT01. The sequence continues at coordinate 171 of JBAXDH010000273.1, forward strand.
AAAATCTATTGTTATGATACCGGTTATTACCAGGCAAAAGCATTCTCTTTCAGCAAAAATATAGGGAAACTGTTTGAGAATGCTGTTGCCATTGAACTAAAAAAGCAAGAAATGGCTGGTAACATAAGGCTTTTCTATTACAAGAGCCAAAAGCAGGAAGAGGTGGATTTTGTTGTTCAGGAAAATCGGCAGATTACAAAACTGATCCAGGTGTGTTATGCTGTTTCAGAACCAAAGGTCATGGACAGAGAGATACGGTCACTCCTTAAAGCGAGTGCAGAATTAAAATGCGACAGGCTTTTGGTTATTACCAATAATTTGGAACGAACAGAAAAACATTCCTGGTTCGGTTTTAATGGTGAAATTGAATTCATCCCATTATGGAAATGGTTTTTGACATCACAAACATTGTAATTCAGAAGCATAACCATCATGATATTCGCACTATGGTCCCTGTTCAGGCTTATACTCATCCTCAATCCAACCCTGCCTTTTTTTAAAGTTATCAGTGTCAGGAATGATTCGTTGCCCCATCAATTGAATCCAAAATCGTCCACCTGGCAACCGGAATCTGTGGTCATCAAATCATGGCATGCATGATGGTTGTAATGGTACGCTGCGCCGTGCTGAAAAACAAATTAACCAGGGGGTGCCGGGCAGGCTCTTATCTTTTATTCCTTTTGATTAATTAACATGACGTTAACCCCTCTGTGCTTCTCCGTCTGAACTCTGTGTATCTCTGGTTAACAAATAATTACACGGAGGTTCACGGAGATTTAGGGAGAAACACAGAGAGAAAAAACGAAATAATGGAACTCAATAAGATTACTGAGAAAATTATTGGTTATACGATTTTACGGAACAATCGTAATCAGAACCGTTGCCGTTGATGAACATCCGTTGGACGGTTTGGTCTCCGTAACCTTCACATACCCGGGATTGATGATCCCGCACGGGAAATCCCAGGTCAGGGTCAGGCAGTTGCGGTTCGGGAAGCACAGCTCCGGGTTTCCGTGGCTCGCATTCCATGTATAGGTGTCCCCTGAAACATAAGGTGTCGAGTAGGTAACAACCTGACCCTGGGTCACCGTTGTGGCCCCTGAAATAACCGTTGCAGGACCGGGTTTGACCGTGACATTTTCAGTGCCCGGGTCAACGGCTGCACAGAACGGCGAGCTGCTTTCGGTGTATTTCACACCAACCGTCTGGGCTCCTGACGCGTTCCATAAAACGGAGACCGTGTGGTCGGTGGAGGTTCCCCCGGAGACGATGGATCCGCCGGCTGAAATGACCCAGACATAGTTTGACTTTCCGTTGGCCGCCGTGTAAAGGACAGTTGTATTCTGACACGGGTTGGCTTCTCCGGTGGGTGCGGACGGCCACCACTGGGCAGGCTGGGTTAGTGCCACGCTTGATGTAGCGGTGCAGGAATGGGCATCGGTCACAGTCACTGTATAGGCCCCTGCTGCGAGTCCTGTCGCAGTGGCTGTTGTTTGCACCGGGCTGGTCGGCCATGCATAGGAATAGTTTTGTGTCCCTCCTGATGCGGAAACGCTGGCCGAACCGGTAGCTCCTCCGTAACAGCTCA
>JBAXDH010000274.1:0-1758 GCA_037141055.1 bacterium
AAGGGTTTGTTCTGACATGACTGTTTCTCCTATTTTCTATAAATGTTATTTTTTACTAACGTATTCACTGATGATATCATGCACCTTTTCGGTGGTAAGGCCACTATAGGGCGTGTCGTTGATCAGCATGGCAGGACCTTCGTGGCACCATCCCAGACAGTTGGTCTCAAGCAGCGTAAACTTTTTGTTTGGCGTAGTTTCCCCGACTTTAATTTTCAGCATGTCTTCCAGCGTTTGAACGATGGTTTTTTTACCATGCATGTCGCAGGTAATGGTTTTACAAACCCTGATAACATATTCGCCGCGTGGCTCCGTATCAAGAAATGAATAGAAAGTTGCCGTTCCGTATACCTGTGCAGCTGAGAGATCAAGTTCCTTGGCAATGTCGGTCATGCAGGTGTCGGATAAGTAGTTGTTTTTTGCAACAACTCCTTGCAGAATAGGGAGCAAACTGGTCCTTTCCCGGCCATATTTGTCGGCTAATTCCTGGATTAATGATTTGCAATCAGTCATAAAATATATTTTAAATTGTTAATATATAGTGTTTTATGTTCTGGATTATCTTATCTGTGAAAACATTAACAAATTTCCATGCAAATGTATCATTTTTCTTTGTTATTATATTAACAGTTGATGTTAATTCACGGGAATATTATTAATTTATATGTGGTCTAAATTATGCCTCACCCCCCTGACCCACTTTCCCGAGATGCCTCACCCCCCTGACCCCCTCTCCCCGGGGAGAGGGGGAGAAACTTCCTCCCTGGTAGCATGGTAGTAAAGGGTGGGGTATATTTTTTATTACATTTGCCACGAACATCACAAATCCATGAGCCAGTTCCGATACTTCGTGCGTTTAGCCTATGATGGCAGTCATTTTCACGGATGGCAGCGCCAGCCTAATGCGCCAACCGTTCAGCAAACACTGGAAGAGGCCATGTCGATGATTTTGCGGTCAAATGTATTGCTGACAGGAGCCGGGCGCACGGATACAGGCGTTCATGCGAATGAGTTCTTTGCACATTTCGACGTTGCCTGCCTGTTATCAAAGCCGGAATGTGAAAAATTGGTTTTCCGGTTGAACAGATATATTGGGGGCGAAATTGCACTTTTTGAGATATTCCCGGTGCCGTTGCATGCCCATGCACGTTTCAGCGCCATCTCCCGAACCTATCGCTATTGTATCGCGAGGGGTCCAAATCCTTTTCGCCGCGACTACACCCATTATATTTATGGAGAGATCGATCAGGACCTGATGAATGAAGGCGCTGCGATTGTGATAGGGTATCATGATTTTACCTCGTTTTCAAAGGCTGACACCGACACAATGACGAATATTTGTAAAATCAGTTATGCCCGATGGGAACTGGAAGGCACTGAACTTGTTTTCACGATTACAGCCGATCGTTTCCTGCGAAACATGGTACGGGCGATTGTCGGAACACTGTTGGCCCTGGGTACCGGCAAAATTTCCCTCGAAGATTTGAAGGCAATCATCGAAAGCAAAAACAGGTCAAACGCCGGCGATTCTGCTCCTGCCAGGGGACTGACGTTGCATCGGATTGTGTATCCGGAAGAGATTTATTAGATTTTAAATTTAACCATTTGCATTTTAACTTTTTCCATTTGCCATTTGCATTTTGCCATTTATTACCTTTCTTCCCGCCTCCGCAACAGCTTCCCCCGTCATCCCGTATTTTTCCATCAATTGCCGAGGTTCACCCGATTCGCCAAAATGGTCTGGCATTCCAACAAAGG
>JBAXDH010000275.1:0-1593 GCA_037141055.1 bacterium
TCTATATATTTGATTCACCTGATATTACCTGGGACAATGAAATGGTTGAAAAGGTACACAAGATCCTGATCAGGACCTTTGATCTGAATGCCCGGTTCAAAGAACTGGAATACACTTTCAAAATCATTGACGATAACCTGCAGATATTCAAGGAAACCTATGAGCACCGGTATTCCGCGACTCTGGAAATCGTGGTAATCATCCTGATTCTCATTGAGGTGCTGAAATCATTGGGGGAGAAATTCAGGTTCTTCTGACATATTTCATTTTTTACTTTTTATATAGGATTCTGACTTGTGGAAGCAATGCCACAAAAACGAGAGGGATGGAAAAAAGCATATAAAAGGTTTGTAGCCAACCTGTTCCCTGCACAAATATTGTTTCTACCTGAATCCATATAATGAGCGCAAAAGCAATATAAATGCAAAAGGACCAGGCCCAGTGCATGTCTTTAAAGAAATTAAAATATTCCGCAATTTTACTTTCAGGCTTTTTTATCAATGCCCATACAGTCAGACTGGGTAAAAGCCCTAAAACGACGAATAAAATAATTCCCGGTATTAAGAAATCGTTGAAAGGAGACTTCTCTAAAATTGATAATGGTAATCCACCCAACAACTTGCCGGAAGGTGATATTATTAATGCCCCACCGCCACCAATAGCACTTATTCCGAGAAATGATAATAAAACTAACAGGATATTTTTTGCTTTCATGGTTGATAATTGAAGGTCGGTTTATGTTGTTTATAATTTTATCTGCCAGGTTAAGTTTTTGTTAAATAAATGCTGCCAAAACATGGATTAATTGCCTCATTGTTAAATAACTATTAACACTGTACAAGACAGAAAATATTGTATTGAATACATGGTTATATTGATTGAAAAAGTATAATCCTAAAAATTCATATACAATGAAAAACAAAAGGCAACTGGCGACAAATAATTCAATCGATGTCAGGATGGAATTGTCAAACCAGCAAATGTTGATCCCGAAGTCAAAACTTTCCTCTGGTTCAGTGACAAGCAAATACCCCATCATGCTCGATGACGGTAAAACAATCATATTTATTACAGATCAAAGCAAAGAGCCAGAGGTAAGACAAAAATATGAAATGAGAAAAATAAGCAAGGCGTTTTCACGCTCTGCGAAATTTAAATCAAAAATTCTTCTAACACCAGTTCTCAATAATTTATAAATGGAGCATGTGTAAAAAAACACAAAACATAAAATTTTGTTGAAAAGACTTTCCTGTTGGTTCGCATCTTTATTAACACTTTGGTTTCTAACATCTGGCTGTAAACAAGATCCGCTTGTTAAGCCGGTGAGCGATAATATATGCGACTCGACCAATGTATCATTTAGAAAATCAGTCTTGCCATTATTGAACAAACATTGTAACAGTTGTCACAGTTCAAGTGTTCAAACGCATGGGATCATCCTTGATAATTATGAAGGTGTGCGAATTTTTGCTTTGGAAGGGTCACTTTATGGCGCAATTACCCGAAATGGCGAATACGCTCCCATGCCTTACAGTGCACCCAAACTGGATGTTTGTTCAATCGCCTTGATACATAATTGGATCAAAGAAGGGA
>JBAXDH010000276.1:0-1565 GCA_037141055.1 bacterium
CCAGATATTTCGTATGGTTTGAATCAGTTTTTTCATTCAAACAAGTTTAAAGTGTATTAGCGACTCCACCTAATTCTTCAATTGCTTTCCTGGCAGTTGCTGAGAAAGCATGTACCGTGACTTCAAGTTTGGCTTTCAGTTCACCACGACCAAGAATTTTAATCCGGTCATTTTTTGAAACATAACCACTCTGAATAAGTACTTCACGGGTAATTTCCGTAATGTTGTTCTTCTCGGAGAGCAGTTGCAAAAAATCCAGGTTAATTCCCTTATATTCAACGCGGTTGAAGTTCTTAAATCCAAATTTAGGTACACGTCTTACAAGAGACATTTGTCCGCCTTCATATCCAAGTTTCTTGGAATATCCCGAACGCGACTTTGCTCCTTTATGACCACGGGTAGAAGTCCCGCCATGTCCGGAACCTTGTCCCCTGCCAATACGCTTTACCTTTTTCGTCGAACCTTTTGCCGGCTTAAGATTGCTTAAATCCATTTCAGTATCGTTTATCTGAGTTATACTTTTTCGAATGTAACCAGGTGTAAAACCTTATTCACCATGCCCAGGATCTGGGGAGTGGCATCATGCTCCACCGTGTGGCGGATACGTTTCAGTCCCAAAGCTTCAAGGGTACGTTTCTGACGCAAAGGTCTTCCGATGCCACTGCGAACCTGTGTTATTTTAATTTTTTCCATTGTTCTAAACAGCCTTTAATAATATAATACTAGCCATTAAATACTTGATTCAATTCAATTCCCCTGAGTTGTGCGATCGTATAAGGATCCCTCAGTTTAATAAGGGCATTGATGGTAGCCTTTACAACACTGTGAGGATTCGATGATCCTTTTGATTTTGCAAGTACATCCTTCACCCCTACGCTTTCAAGAACAGCGCGCATGGCACCTCCTGCAATTACTCCGGTTCCCGGTGCAGCCGGCTTCAGGTAAACAAGGGCTCCGCTGTATTTGCCCAGCTGATCATGAGGGATAGTTCCCTTCAGAATCGGAACCTTGATCAGGTTCTTCTTGGCATCGTCGACACCCTTGGCAATTGCTGCGGTAACTTCCTTCGCCTTGCCTAGTCCGTAACCAACAACGCCGTTTTCGTTTCCAACCACAACAATGGCTGAAAAGCTGAACGTACGGCCCCCTTTGGTAACTTTGGTTACACGCTGAATGCTGACCAGACGGTCTTTGAATTCGATTTCACTCGACTTTACTCTCTTTACATTAACGTTTGTCATATCTTCCTTAGAATTTTAGGCCACCTTCCCTGGCAGCATCGGCCAAAGATTTTACCCTGCCATGATATAAATAACCATTACGATCAAAAACAACCTTTTCGATACCTGCCTGGATAGCTTTCTCCGCCACATGTTTGCCAACACTTTTTGCTACATCCGTTTTAGTACCTTTAATATCCTTCAACCCTTTTTCCATGGAAGAAGCGGCGACCAGTGTTTTTCCGGACTGATCATCGATCAGTTGCACGTAAATGGATTTACAACTGCGGAAAACGGTCATGCGAGGCCTGTCAGGAGTCCCTTCTACGATTTTACGTATCCTTT
>JBAXDH010000277.1:0-1531 GCA_037141055.1 bacterium
CGGTTATCACCCTCTAAAACTCACTCAATCACCAGCCAGATTGTTGCTTCAAACGACGCGATCTGCATGTTCTGAAAATAGCTGAATTCATCTGTGATCCGGTGGGTTGACAACAACACACAGCCATAGGTATGTTCGGGCAGTGACAGTGTTTTGCTGCTCCCCGTGAAATTTAAAACAACCAGGATCCGCTGATTTTCGACCGTGCGGTAATATGAGAGTATTCCTTCACGGCCATTGGTTACAGGAATCCATGCGCCCTTTTGGAGCGCTTCATTGGTTTTCCGCAACCTGACCAGGTTCCGGTAATGGTTCAGCAGCGATGACGGATCACTTTCCTGCTGCCTGATGTTACGGGTTTTTATATCTGTATTCAGTGGCAGCCAGGGTTTGCCGGTGGTGAATCCGCCGTTGGGGCTATCGCTCCACTGCATCGGTGTGCGGGCCTTATCCCTCCCGGAAAACAGCGGCCAGTATTTCTTTCCCAACGGATCGCGCAGGTTGCGTTTCCGGATGGTCCCATTGTGCATTCCTATTTCTTCACCATAATAGATGAATGGAGTTCCCCTGAGCGTCAGCAAAAGAACAGCGGCAACTTTCGCCTTTTCTTCCCGGCTGGTTCTCCACCTGAACCGGTCGATGCTTCTCAGCAGGTCGTGATTCGACAGCACATTGCAGGGCCATCCCCCGTTCGGGATGCAGTCGTACCATGCTTTGATGCATTTGAAATACGCATGTGCATTCCAGGTGCTGAAGATCAGCGAAAAGTCAAAAGCCAGGTGAATTCCGTCGTGACCCTGTGCCAGGTATCGTGCAGCAGTTTTTGAGTTGCCGGGAGGCATCGCATAAATTTCTCCTATGCTGGTGGTATCTTTATACTGGTCAAGCAGTTTCCGGATTTGGGTTACAATGGTGACCGACCGTTTCCGGTTGCGGGTATACACCTGCCTCTGAAGGGCTGCAATGCCAAATAAAACCGGGTTGTTCCTGAACTTTTTATCTTTGGCGATCATGTTGATCACATCCAGCCTGAAACCGTCCACTCCCATGTCGAGCCAGAACTTCATCTCTTCAAAGAAAACACCCGGCAACTCCGGATCCCGCCAGTTGAGGTCGGGCTGTTCCTCAAAAAATGAGTGCAGATAGTGCTGTCCGGTGTTCTCATCGTATTTCCATGCACTGCCGCCAACAGCCGATCTCCAGTTGTTTGGCGCTTTGCCCATGATTCCTTCTTTCCAGATATACCAGTTTCTTTTGGGATTTGTAAGGGAGGAGGAGGATTCGAGGAACCAGGGGTGCTGGCTGGAGGTATGGTTGAGGATCATGTCGAGGATGATGCGTATGCCCGAATCGTGCGCTTTGGCAAGCAATTCCCTGAAGTCGTCCATGGTTCCGAACACCGGGTCAATCTCCCGGTAACCGGCAACATCATAGCCAAAATCAACCATGGGCGACCTGTACATCGGGGAAATCCAGATGCCGTCGATCCCCAGTTCTTTCAGGTATCCCAGGCGGCGGATGATTCCCCGGA
>JBAXDH010000278.1:0-1524 GCA_037141055.1 bacterium
GTCCGCCTGTCTCTAACCCTTCCCAAAGTACCCTGCCAGCAGTTCATTCGCCGCCTGGTAAGGGTTCCTGATACCATTCATGATATCTTGTTCCAGATTGGCGATGATATGGCTGATACCCTTTTGTGTAAAAAAGTGCTGCCTCAATCCAGCTTCGATTGTTTCCCGGAAAACCTGCCTGTTCTGTTCCATGCGGTTGTGGTGAAAAAATCCGGAATCGCCGGTGATTTTCCGGTGCTTCAGGATAAGTTCCCAGGCGCGCTCTATGCCTGATTTCGTGCGGGAGGAGCAGATATCTGCCACGGGAATCCAGCCGCTGCCGGGCGGGGGGTAGAGGTGCAGCGCGTTGGCATACTCCGCGCGGGCTGTTTCAGCCTTTCCGATGTTGTCGCCGTCCGCCTTGTTGATCAGGATGGCGTCTGCCATTTCAATGATGCCCCGTTTGATTCCCTGCAGTTCATCCCCGGCACCGGCAAGCATCAGCAGCAGGAAGAAATCGACCATGGAATGAACCGTCGTCTCCGATTGTCCCACGCCCACCGTTTCGACAAAAATCACATCGAACCCGGCAGCTTCGCACAGGATGATCGTTTCGCGTGTCTTCCGGGCCACACCGCCGAGCGAACCGGCGGCAGGGGATGGGCGGATAAAAGCATTCGGGTCAACCGCCAGTTCTTCCATCCGTGTCTTATCACCCAAAATGCTGCCCTTCGACCGCGAACTGCTCGGATCGATGGCCAGTACGGCCAGCTTATGACCTTTTGCCGTAAGATGTTTTCCCAATGCTTCAATAAAGGTGCTTTTTCCAACCCCGGGAACACCTGTAATGCCGATGCGGAAACTTTGTCCGGGATGCGGGATGCAGGATGAGGGATTCGGGATACGGGATACGGGATGCGGGATACAGGATGCAGGAGTGCTGTTATTTGCATTTTGCATTTTGCTGTCTGCATTTTGCATTTTCAAACAAGCTGCAATGACTTCCTGCGCCTGCTCCTGGTGCGCCGGAAGCGAACTTTCAACCAGGGTGATTGCCTTGCTCAGGAGCGTCCGGTTTCCAGAAAAAATGCCGTCAACCAGTTCATGGACGCTTGTTGGAATTTTCTTCCCCGATTTCAGTTTTTTCAATGCCTCGGCATTGATCTGGCCGGGTTGTTCCACCCCTTCCATCACATGCAGCGCCGATTCACGGCTTTTATGTTTATTCTCTTCATTCTTTCCCATTCCCCACAACTGTTTACCTTTTACCACTCACCACTCACCATTCATGAGTTACGATTGACGATTGACGACTGCCATTCGCCTTACACCGTTCTCTCCCCCGCTCACAAATGTATCAAAATTTATTTCACCCTGTTCGTTCCCCTTTTTCAAAAAATTAGTATCTTTGCACGCCAAATCCTCTTCGTAGCTCAGTTGGTAGAGCAATTGACTCTTAATCAATGGGTCCCAGGTTCGAATCCTGGCGGGGAGACAGCAGTAGCAAGGGTTTCAGAAGGTCCAAAATCTGAAACCCTTTTTTTG